>NZ_JBFRFG010000023.1:0-55729 GCF_052114705.1 Terrabacter sp. 2YAF2 | reverse complement strand
GAGCTCCTGCGCCAGCTCGTCCTGGACCCCAGCCGTGACTACCAACCCACCGGACGCCCCACCCGGACCCGCACAAACGAATGAGCCGGACCTACATTCCGTAGGTCCGGCTCATTCCGATGTCCTGAGACATCACAATGGTCGGGGTGACAGGATTTGAACCTGCGACCTCTTCGTCCCGAACGAAGCGCGCTACCAAGCTGCGCCACACCCCGGTGCTGCATCTGCCCTGGTCCGTGGACCGGAGGCAGCAAGCAGAGATGCTAGCGCAGCCTCCCGTCCATCTCCGAATCGGGTCGCGCTCACGCACCGGGTCCCGTGCCCGGTGCCGCGCCGATGCGGGCGTCGAGTCAGCCCTGCGAGCGGGGGACGAGCGTCAGGAGCGTGGCCTCGGGACGGCAGGCGAGACGTACGGGGGCGGTGGGCGCCGTGCCGAGCCCCGCGGACACCTCGAGCCACGCGGCGCCCTCCGGGGCGTGTGACGAGGGCGTCCCGCCGGCGCCCGGCCACCAGCGTGACAGGCCCTTGACGCGGCCCGTGTCGAGGTCGCAGTTCGTCACGAGGGCGCCGAAGCCGGGCACGCAGACCTGCCCGCCGTGCGTGTGGCCGGCCACGATGAGGTCGGCGCCGTCAGCGGCATACGCGTCGAGCACCCGGAGGTACGGGGCGTGCGTCACCGCGAGCGCCAGGTCGGCGTCGGGTGCGGCCGGTCCGCCCACGAGGTCGAGGCGGTCGTAGCCGAGGTGCGGGTCGTCGACCCCGCGCACGTCGATGCGCAGGCCGCGCACGGTGATCGAGTCGCGACGGTTCGTCAGGTCGATCCAGCCCCGTGAACCGAGACCGCGCAGCAGGTCCGCGGTGGGCAGCCGCAGGGTCGTGCCGACCCCCTTCGCGTGGTTGCGGGTCAGGTAGCCCAGCGGGTTCTTCAGCTTCGGCGCGAAGTAGTCGTTGGACCCGAGGACGAAGACCCCGGGAATGCCGAGGAGGGGTTCGTATGCGTCGAGCAGCGACGGCACGGCGTCATGTGCTGCGATGTTGTCGCCCGTCGTGATGACGAGATCGGGGTCGAGCGAGGCGAGGCTGCGCACCCAGGCCTGCTTGGCCCGCTGGCGCGGCAACAGGTGCAGGTCCGACAGGTGCAGGACCCTCAGCGGGGGAGCCTCGTCGGGCAGGACCGGCACGTCGAAGCGGCGCAGCACGAAGGCGTTGCGCTCGACGAGTGAGGCCCAGCCGAGCACCCCTGTGCCGGCCATCCCCAGTCCCAGCACGGTCTTGGTCACGGCACGCATGGGCCCCATCCTCGCATCCGCGCGCAGCCACGACGTCCGAGCGCAGCGAGGCCGTGTGGCCCGACCTGACAGACTGGACGCATGACCACCCTCAAGGAGCAGCTGCAGTCCGACCTCACCTCCGCGATGCGCGAGCGCGACCAGGTCCGGGCCGGCTCGCTGCGGATGGCCCTCACCGCCGTCACCAACGAGGAGGTCGCGGGCAAGGAGCACCGCGAGCTGACCGACGACGACGTCCTCAAGGTCCTCACCAAGGAGGCCAAGAAGCGCCGCGAGGCCGCCGAGGCCTACACCGGCGCCGGTCGAGCGGAGCTCGCCGACAAGGAGGAGGCCGAGCTGGCCGTCCTCGAGGCCTACCTGCCGAAGCAGCTCGGCGACGACGAGCTCGAGACGATCGTCCGCGAGGCCGTCACGGCCTCCGGAGCCAGTGGTATGCCGCAGATGGGCCTCGCGATGAAGGCTGCCAATGCCGCCGTGGCCGGCCGCGCCGAGGGCGGCCGCGTCGATCGGGTCGGGCCTTCGTCGTCACGGGGTCAGCCGCCAGGGGGCGGGGTCGGCTTGCCTGGCTTGCCCGGCTTGCCCGGCTTGCCACCGCCGCCCGTCGGGGTCGGGGTCGGGGTCGGGGGTGGCGGAGTGGTGACGGCCGGTTGGGGAGCCGGGGGCGTCTGGGGCGTCTGCTGCTGCTGGCCGCCACCGCCGCGCGAGGTGTAGATCGTCACGAAGGTGCCGCTGGGCGCGCTCCCGTAGGGCGAGGTGCCGGCGACGAGGCCGCTGGGCACCGACGATCCCATGGTGCCTCCCACGCCAGCGGGATACCCGGCGGCCTGGAGGGTCGCTATCGCCTCAGGGACCGACAGCCCCGTCACGCTCGGAATGACACCCGGGGGCGTCCCGGTGCCCTGCGTGAACTTGGCTGAGGGCTCCGTGAACGGCACGATCGGCTGGCCCTGGAGGGCGCCGTTCATGATGCCCTTCCAGATCGGGGCGGCGATCGCGGCACCGTGCATGACGGGGTAGAAGGTGCCACCGACGGTGACGTTCTTCATCACGCGGGAGATGGGGTCGTAGGGCGTGCCGACCCAGACGGCCGTCGCGAGCTGCGGCGTGTAGCCGACGAACCACGACTCGTTGTTGTTGTTGGCCGTACCGGTCTTGCCGGCCGACGGGCGCGCTCCACCATCGAGCTGGTTGCGGATGCCGGACCCGTTGGTCATGTTGTACTCGAGGAACTTGTCGGTGGCGTGGACGACGTCGGGGTCGACGACCTGGGTGCACGTCGTCTTGGGCTCGGCCAGCACCTTGCTGCCCTGCGTGACCTTGGTGACCGCGATCATCGAGCACTTCTTGCCGTCGGCGGCGAGGACGCCGTAGGCCTGCGCCACTCCCTGCGGGGAGACGTCGGAGGCGCCGAGGATGTACTGCGGCGCGTACTTGCCGACCGGCTGCCCGTCGGACTGGTGGAGGCCGAGACGGAGCATGGTGTCGCGCACCTTGCAGCCACCGAGCTGCTGCGCGAGTGCCACGAAGGCGGTGTTGGTCGACAGCGCGGTCGCCTTCATGAGGCTGATGCTGCCGCCGGGCCAGAACGTGTCGTTGTCGACGTCCCACGTGCTGCCCGGTCCGCAGCCGCCGGGGAAGTCCTTCGGCTGGTAGGCCGCCATGTGACCGTTGCCGGCCGCCTTGGCGTTGACGCTCGCCTGCAGCGTCATCCCGGACTCCATGGCGGTCACGAGGGCGAAGGCCTTGGCCGTCGAGCCGAACTGGAAACCGCCGGAGCCGCCCCAGCGCTGGTCGAGGGCCCAGTTGATGCCCGTCTTGCCGGACGACTCCTTGTCCACGGTGTAGGTCGTGTTCTGGGCGAAGGCGAGCACCTTGCCCGTCGAGGGATCGGAGACGTAGGCCGCGGCGCCGACGCGGGACGGGTCGCCGATCGGCACCTTCTTGGTGAGCTCCTGCTGGGCCACCTGCTGCACCCGCGGGTCGAGAGTGGTCTGGATCGTCACACCGCCGCGGTAGAGCATCCGCTTGCGCTCCTCGACGGTCTTGCCGAGCTCGGGCATCGCCAACGCGTAGCTGACGATGAAGTCGCACCAGTAGGGGTAGGGCGACGCGAGGCAGGTGCTCTTGGGCTGCTGCACGCGCATGTCCTGCTTGAGGGTGCGCTTCTTCGCGTCGGTCCACTGCTTGTCCGTGATCCGGCCGAGCTCGTGCATGCGGTCGAGCACGACGTTGCGGCGAGCCACCGCCTTCTTCGGGAAGTTCACCGGGTCGGTCGTGCCGGGGTTCTGCGTCAGACCGGCGAGGAGCGCTGCCTGCGAGAGGCTCAGCTTGTCCGCGTGGACGCTGAAGTAGTGCAGGGATGCTGCCTCGACGCCGTAGGCGCGGTCGCCGTAGTAGACGAGGTTGAGGTAGCCCTCGAGGATCTGGTCCTTGGTGAGCTTCTTCTCCAGCGTGATCGCGTACTTCAGCTCCTTGAGCTTGCGCATGTAGTCCTTCTTCACCGCTGCAGCCGCCGCCTGCTTGTTGCCGGAGTTGAGGGCGGAGTACTGCAGGGAGATCTTGACGTACTGCTGGGTGAGCGACGACGCTCCCGAGGTCGTCGCTCCGCTGCGGATGTTGGAGATCGCCGCACGCAGGACACCCTGGAGGTCGACCCCGCCGTGCTCGTAGAAGCGGTGGTCCTCGATCGCGACCTGGGCCTCACGCATGATCGGCGCGACCTTGCTCAACGGCACGATGGTGCGGTTCTGCTCCTGCGGCGTCGCGATGACGGAGCCGTCGGCGGCCAGGATGCGGGAGGTCTGGGCCAGCGGATCGGTCGTGAACTCGCTCGGGAGCTCGTTGAAGACGTCGACGCCGCTGCGGGCGAGAGCACCCGTGGCGCCCACCGCGGGCATCACCAGGCCGGCGGCGAGCAGTCCGAGCACGAGCGCGGACGCGAGAAACGCGCCGAGCAGGCTGATGACGCCGCCGATCGAGGTAGTGCGTGAAGACATGGGGCCAAGGGTAACCGCTAGCTCTATGGCCACCGGGTTTGTGCGTGGTCGCGGTGCGGCCGGTGCGGGCGGTGTCGCTGTGGCGTGAGTGGGCTGTCCGGTGACCACCACAGGATGGTCAGGTGACTAGTCACCTTCTCGCCTAAATGATGCATAGAGGCTATGTCGGACCGGGCCGCACGCTCGTAATGTCTCGTTTGGGCCTAAGGGGGGTCCGCGTGATCAGGATCGGTGGGACGGTCCGGGTCTGCTCGGTGTCATGGGAGGTGCCGAGCGGGGAGGGGTAACACAATGAGTGCTGTCGTCATGGTGGATCCGTGGGTGGACGAGTGGGCCAGTCAGGCCAGTTGTTCCGGGGCGGACCCTGATGCACTGTTCGTCAGAGGCAAGGCCCAGCACGACGCGAAGGCCGTCTGCAAGACGTGTCCTGTCCTCGCGCAGTGCCTGGCCGAGGCCCTCGACAACAGGACCGAGTTCGGTGTCTGGGGAGGCATGACCGAACGCGAGCGTCGAGCCCTGCTGCGCAAGCGGCCGGACATCACGTCGTGGAAGTCGGCGCTCCGGGCAGGCATGGCCTCCCAGAGCAAGCACCTCTGAGGCGATTCAACACGTGAACGGGGCCGTGACCACCCGCTGGGTGCGTCACGACCCCGCAAGCGCGTGCCCGATCTCGCGGAGGCCGTCGAGGTCGTGGACGTCGCGTCCCAACGCCGGCACCTGCACCACGGGTATGCCGGGGTGTGACCGTGAGAAACGGTCGGCCAGCTCGCGCTGACGCTCGGCCGTCCGGACGAGCGCTGCGTGCAGCCGGAGCAGGCCGGCGGCGTTCGAGGCCGACTTCGGGCCTCCGCCGTCCTCGAGGGACTCGGCGGCGGCGAGGGCCCGCGACGGGCTGATCCCGGTCGCCGAGACGCGCCCGATGCGGTTGACGACGAGCCCGGCCAGCGGCATACCGTCCGCTTCGAGGCGGTCGACGAAATAGGACGCCTCGCGCAGCGCGTCCCGCTCGGGTGCGGCGACGACGAGGAAGGCCGTGCCCTCCTCGGAGAGCAGCCGGTAGGTCTCGTCGGCGCGCTCGCGGAAGCCGCCGAACATCGTGTCGAGGGCGTTGACGAACGTCTGGACGTCCGTGAGCATCTGACCGCCGAGGATCTTCGTCATCGTGCCGGTCACGAGCTGCACGCCCACGCCGAAGACCTTGAGGCCGGCGCGTCCACCGGCCTTGGCGGGGGCGGTGAGCAGCCGGATGAAACGCCCGTCGAGGAAGCTGCCGAGTCGGTTGGGGGCGTCGAGGAAGTCGAGGGCAGATCGCGATGGCGGGGTGTCGACGACGATGAGGTCCCACGGGGCGTCCTCGGTGCCGGCGCTGGCCTTGAGCTGGCCGAGCTTCTCCATGGCCATGTACTCCTGCGTGCCGGCGAAGGAGCTGCTGACGGCCTGGTAGAAGGGGTTGGCGAGGATCTGCTCGGCCTTGTCGGGCTCGGAGTGGGCCAGGACGACTTCGTCGAAGGTCCGCTTCATGTCGAGCATCATCGCGTGGAGGCTGCCGCCTGCCGTCGTGTCGATGTCGGTGACCGGACGGGGCGTGTTGTCGAGCGCGGTCAGCCCGAGCGACTGGGCGAGACGGCGGGCGGGGTCGATGGTCAGGACGACGACCTTGCGTCCCGACTCGGCCGCCCGGAGGCCGAGCGCCGCGGCCGTCGTCGTCTTACCGACACCGCCGGAGCCGCAGCAGACGACGATCTGGGTGCTCGGGTCGTCGATGAGGGCGTCGACGTCGAGGGCCGGAGCCTTGCTCGAGACCGGGCCCGGGCTCATGCCTCGACCCGTGCGGTCGCGGAGTGACGGACGAAGAGCGGCACGAGCAGGTCTGCGAGTTCGCGCACCGAGCCGGAGTCGACGCCGGCCGGCAGCGCGGGAAGCCGGACGATCGGCAGGCCCGTGGCTTCGAGGAGCGCAAGCTGTTCGCGCTCGAGGTCGATGCGTTCGGCGTGGTCGCGGGCCTCCTCGAGCAGGCCGTCGACGAGTTCGGGCGTCGCGCCGACACCTGCCTCGGCGAGCTGGGTGCGGATCGAAGCCTTGTGCAGTCGACCCTCGCGCGCCTGGTCGAGCGCGACGTCGTCGAGGAGCGGCTCGCGCACCATGTTGACGATGACAGCGCCCGGGTGCAGGCCCTTGTCGCGCAGCTCCTCGATCGACTCGAGGGTCTCCTGCACCGGCATCTCCTCGAGGAGGGTGACGACGTGGACGACCGTCTGGTCCGACTGGAGCAGACGGGTGATCGAGGTGGCCTGCGAGGCGATCGGTCCGACCCGCGCGAGGTCGGCCACCTCGGAGTTGACGGAGAGGAACCGGCCGATGCGCCCCGTCGGCGGTGCGTCGAGGACGAGCCCGTCGTAGACCGGGGCGGAGTCGCCCTTGTGCCGACCGTCGCGGCGGCGCCGGTTGGCCTCGTAGATCTTGCCGATGAGCAGCACGTCTCGCACACCGGGGGCGATGGTCGTCGCGAAGTCGATCGCGCCGAACTTCTCGAGCAGCCGGCCTGCCCGGCCGAGCTTGTAGAACATCTGGAGGTACTCGAGCAGGGCGGCCTTGGGGTCGATGGACAGGCCGACCACCTCACCGCCTCCGGGGAGACGCAGGATCCGGGTCTCCTCGGTGCCGAGCGGTGGCACGTCGAACGTCTGGCTGATGCCCTGCCGGCCCTCGACCTCGGTGAGCAGCACGTGGGCAGGTGACGAGGCGAGGGCCAGGGCGATGGCCGAGGCGACGGTGGTCTTGCCGGTGCCGCCCTTGCCCGTGACGACGTGCAGTCGCGCGCCCGCCCACGGTGCGGCGTCAGGGTCCGTCGTCACGGGTTCCACCATAGGGCGGCCCGACTCCCGATCCGTCCCGACCCCGCGGCGTGCGTCACTGCTGCGTGGGGCGCAGCACTGACGTACGGAACGGGGGCTGCGGGCGGCGCTCGCCCACCGGCCCGGCGTCAGGGCGCTGACGTGAGTGAGTGGACGGCGGCAAGGACGTGGCTGAAGGCGGGCGTCGTCGGATCGATGACCGCGAAGTGGTCGGCGCCCTCGACGAGGTCCACGCTCACGTCGCCGCCGGCCGCCTTCGCCGTGGCCACGTAGGCGTCGGCGACCGCGGGCGGCACGGTGTCGTCGTCAGCGCCGTCGACGAGCCGCACCGGCACCTTCGGCGGCAGCGTCGACATCGGGTCTGCGGACCGCCAGGCCTCGGTGCCCGGCCCTGACCCGACGAAGTCGCGCGTCGCGTCGGAGCCCAGGTGCATCCGGTCCGCGGTTCCGAGGTCGACGACCCCGGCCAGCGACACGACACCCGCGACACCGCGCTCGCGGGCCCACGACTGCCCGGCCACCCAGGTGACGAGCTGTCCGCCGGCGGAGTGACCGACGAGGACGAGGGGCTTGGGCAGGTCGGCCTGCAACGAGATCGACGCGAGGAGGTCGCGCACGTCGTCGAGGGTGCCGGGGACGCCGCCACCCGGCATACCGACTCGGCGGTACTCCGCGAGCACGACGTGGTAGCCGACCGCCGCGAACGCCTGGGCCTCGGGGCGTGCGTGTTCCCGGTCGTACTGCTGACGCCAGAAGCCGCCGTGGACGACGACCACCGTGCCGGCAGCGGCGGGGGCGCCGGGGGACGGCGGGATGACGTCGTAGACCTGCGCGGGGTCATCGCCGTAGGAGCGAGTCGTGGCCCGCGCGGGGGACGTCTGGTCGGGGCGGCTGCTCATGGGCGTCATGGTGTCACCGGTGCGGCCGACGCACCCGCCGAGAGCCGTCAGCGCACTGAGTAGGGTGAGGGCCATGACCCAGTGGGAGTACCTCACCGCACCGCTTCTGATCCACAACACCAAGCAGATCCTCGACAACTTCGGGGCGGACGGGTGGGAGCTCGTCCAGATCGTCAACGGTCCCGACGGCACGAGCCTCGTCGCCTACTTCAAGCGTCCGAAGTCCTGAGGAGCCGTTCCATGTCCGCTGTCGAAGACCGCCTGTCCGAGCTCGGCCTCACCGTACCCGAGGTCGTGCCGCCCGTCGCCGCCTACGTCCCCGTCGTCCGTGAGGGCGACCTCGTCTTCACCTCGGGCCAGCTGCCGATGGTCGACGGCTCCCTCGCCGCGACCGGCAAGGTCGGCGCCGACGTCGACGCCGAGACCGCCAAGTCCCTCGCCGCCACGTGTGCCCTCAACGCCATCGCGGCCATCAAGTCCGAGATCGGTAACCTCGACGCGGTGACCCGTGTCGTCAAGGTCGTCGGTTTCGTCGCCTCCGACCCGGCCTTCACCGGCCAGCCCGGGGTCATCAACGGCGCGAGCGAGCTGCTCGTCAAAGCCTTTGGTGACAAGGGGATCCACGCCCGTTCGGCCGTCGGCGTCGCTGCGCTCCCGTTGGACGCACCCGTCGAGGTCGAGGTCATCGTCTCCGTCGCCCGATGATCGGTGCGTGACCGGCGCATGACCGGCACCGTGAACCGACGGTTCTCGTTGACCACCACGCCGGGCATCTCCGACGCGGCCTCCCGCTGGCTCGCCGGCGAGCGCTGGGACGAGGCGCCACCCCGCCGCGCGAGCACCGTGATGCTCCTGCGCGACGGGGACGCCGGGCCCGAGGTCTTCATGCTCAGGCGCGTCTCCGGGATGGAGTTCGCGCCGAGCATGATGGTCTTCCCCGGTGGCGGCGTCGACGAGCGAGACGGCGAGACCGGCCTGCCCTGGGCCGGCCCGGCGCCGGCCGAGTGGGCAGTGCGGCTCGGCTGCTCGCCAGCGGAGGCGCAGATGTACGTCGCTGCCGCGATCCGCGAGGTCTTCGAGGAGTGCGGCGTGCTGCTCGCGAGCCCGTCCGCGAGCGGGCCGCTGGCCCGGGTCGACGACCCCGGGTGGCGCGACATCCGGCTCGCTCTCGTCGACCGCCGGCTCTCGCTCGCCGACGTCCTGCACGACCGGGGGCTCGTCCTGCGGTCCGATCTCATCGTTGCCAAGGCGCACTGGCTGACACCGGTCTTCGAGCCGCGCCGCTACGACACGTGGTTCTTCGCCGCGCTCATGCCTCCCTTCCAGGTCGCCGACGGGGAGACCACCGAGGCCGACCACGCCGACTGGTTCGTCCCGTCGGAGCTGCTGAGCGCGTATGCCGCGGGCTCGGCCCTCATGCTCCCGCCGACCGTCATCTGCGTGGAGGAGATCCGCGACGCGCCTTCTGCTGCAGCGGTCGTCGTGCACAGCGACGAGCTGCCGCTCATCATGCCCGAGGTCGTCGACGGCCCCGACGGGGCCGCCATGGAGATCGTCGAACGATGAGGTGCGGGGTGGGGCGTCGGTGAAGGGCGGAGCGGCGGATCCTGCCTGGCATGGCGGCGCGGCGACCGTGCGTGCCGAGTGCGTGCTGTGCCCCAACCCCTCGCCGATGACCCTCGACGGCACCAACACGTGGCTGCTCGCCGAGCCAGGGTCCGACGAGGTCGTCGTCGTCGACCCGGGCCCGCTCGACGAGAGCCACCTCCAGGTAGTGCTGCGCCGCGTCGAGGAGTCCGGTCGTCGCGTCGCCCTCACCCTGCTCACCCACGGCCACGACGACCACGCCGAGAGCGCTGACCGCTTCCACCAGCTGACCGGTGCGCCGGTCCGGGCGTTCGGCCGCGGCCACGACGACCTGCGCGCCGGCGAGACCATCACGGTCGGCGGCCTCGAGATCCTCGCCACCCCGACGCCCGGTCACACGAGCGACTCCTTCTCCTTCGTCCTGCCGGCGGACAACACGTTGCTCACCGGCGACACGGTCCTCGGTCGCGGCACGACCGTCGTCGCGTGGCCCGACGGCAGCCTCGAGTCCTACCTCATCTCGCTCGACCGCATCGAGGCCCTGACCCGGTCCGGGGCCGTCACGAGCCTGCTCCCGGGCCACGGGCCGTTCGTCGCCGATGCCGCCGCGACCGTCGCCTTCTACCTGCGGCACCGCGCGGAACGGCTGGACCAGGTGCGAGGCGCGGTCGCCCGAGGTGCGCAGACGGCATACGACGTCGTCGAGCAGGTGTACGCCGACGTGCCACGGAGCGTCTGGCCGGCGGCCGAGCTGTCGGTCCAGGCCCAGCTGGAGTACCTCCGCGAGCACGGATGAGCATCGGGCAGCTCGCGGACGCGGCCGTGACGCTCGTCGGTGACCGGCGCCGAGTCGTCCTCGGCATCGCGGGGGCGCCGGGCGCGGGCAAGTCGACCCTGGCCGACGCGCTCGTCGGGGCCGTCGCCGCTCGGAAGGGGGCGGGCTGGGTCGCGCACGTGCCGATGGACGGCTTCCACCTCGCCGACGTGCAGCTCGACCGGCTCGGGTCGCGCTCGCGCAAGGGCGCTCCGGACACGTTCGACGCCGATGGCTATGCGCACCTGCTCCGGCGCATCGTCGACGAACCCGACTCGTGGGTCTACGCGCCCGGCTTCGACCGCACCCTCGAGCAGCCCCTTGCCGCGGCGGTTGTCGTGCCGCCGTCTGCCCGACTCGTCGTCACGGAGGGCAACTACCTGCTGCTTCCCGAGGCCCGCTGGGAGCGGGCGCGCGAGCAGCTCGCCGAGGTCTGGTTCGTCTCGGGGGACGACGACGTGCGCCGGTCGCGCCTCGTCGAGCGGCACGTGACCTTCGGCAAGGAACAGGCGCTGGCCGCGGCGTGGGTCGATCAGAGCGACGAGGCCAACGCGGTCCTCGTCGCTGCCGCAGCGGATCGTGCCGACCGGATCGTCGTCAACGGCCCGGACGGCTGGGTGCTCGAGCGCTGAGCACCGTGCTGCTGGGCAACCTCGAGCGACCGTGCTGCTGGGTCGAACTCGCCGTCCTCAGCGAGCGCGGCGCTTGAGCCGCTCGACGTCCTGAAGCAGTACCGCGCGCGCCTCGAGCCGCAGCCAGCCGCGCGTGGCGAAGTCGGCGAGTGCCTTGTTGACCGTCTCGCGGGAGGCGCCGACGAGCTGCGCGAGCTCCTCCTGGGTGAGGTCGTGGGAGACCATGATGCCGCCCTCGACCGGACGCCCGAAACGTTCGGACAGGTCGAGCAGCGCCTTGGCCACGCGACCGGGGACGTCGGTGAAGACGAGGTCGGCGAGGTGGGCGTTGGTGCGGCGCAGGCGCTGGGCGAGCGCAGCGAGCAGGGTCTTGGACACCTCGGGGCGCCCGGTGAGGATCGCCGTCAGGGACTCGTTGCCGAGACCGAGCAGCTGCGTCTCGGCGACGGCGGTGGCCGTCATCGTGCGCGGGCCCGGGTCGAAGAGGCTGAGCTCGCCGAACATCTCGCCGGGGCCGAGGATGGCGACGAGGTTCTCGCGGCCGTCGGGGCTCGTGCGGCCGAGCTTGATCTTGCCCTCGGCGATGACGTAGAGCGTGTCACCCCGGTCGCCCTCGTGGAACAGCACGTCGCCGCGCTCCATGTGCGACCGGCTCATCTCCGACTGCAGCGCGGAGGCCGCCTCGTCGTCCAGAGCCTTGAACAGGGGGGCGCGCCTCACCACGTCGAGATCCACGGGGTCAGTGTGCCACGTCGTCCGCGCGGTCACCCCGCCACCATGGGCAACTCGCGCTGCGGGTCGAACGCGCGCGCCCCGCGCGGTCAGTCGTCGATGCTGAAGTCGATCGGCTTGCACACGCCGTTGTTCGACTTCTCCGCCGAGCAGGCGGTCAGGCCGACGACGAGGTCGGCCTCGGCCCGCAGGACGAAGCGGTCCCCGGCCCGCGAGGTCGGCGGGTCGATGTGCAGCTCGCCGTTCCGCTCGGCCCACACGTTCATGAAGATGTTGAGCGTCGTCGAGATCCGGTCGGGGTCGACCCCGAAGCTCGCCATGTTCGTCGCCAGGTTCTCGAAGCAGCTCGGGTGGTAGGCCCCCTCGAACTCCGGGTAGAGCAGGTCGAACGTCTGCTGCGAGCACGGCGTGAGGAGCAGGTCGTGGTGCCCGCAGGTGTCCTCGACGACGGTGGCCATCGGCCGGCTGCGGTTGCTGTAGAGCACGCTGCCGGTCGTCACGGCGGTCGAGTTGGCGTAGTCGATGGTGCGTCCCGAGCTCAGCCACTCGTCACGGTCGTCGTCCATGACGGCGAAGAAGTCGCTGACCTGCTCGCCTGTCGGGTCCACGACCGTGAGGCGCTGCCCGGCACGCAGGAGGAAGGCCGTGCCGGTCTGGGGGGCGAGCCGCGTCAGGGTCATCCCGTCACGGTAGCCGCCGGGTGGCTGGACCACCGGCCCGCCCGGTCCGAAGTGACGGTCAGTCCTGCCGGGTCGTGCGTCCTGAGAGATCGTCATGCCTGTTCCCCTGGTGAGTGTCGGAAGGTGTGCCGGTGTGATCGAAGGTGTGGGCGTCGAGGGGCTCGTCGAGGGCGATGCCGGCGGCCGCGTTCACCTCGAGCGGCGGCTCCCAGCCGCTCGCGTGGTGACGCCCGGAGTACTGCAGCGCCTCGGTGCTGTCGCCGTGGTCGGCGACCATCGGGTTGATGAAGCCCTGGAGGTCCTCGTCCCGCCGCCGGATCGTGGTGCGCATGCCGTCGAAGCGGCCCTCGGCGCGAAGCTCCTCGAACTGGGCGTGCGGGTTGAAGACGAGGGTCGGCAGCGGTGCCCGGCGCGCCACGCGCGACGCAGCCGGGTGCAGACCGACGATGAAGTACGCGCTTCCGCCGGCGCTGAAGGCGAAGTGGGGGTCGTTGGGGTCAGAGCCCACCCCGGGCGCCCACGACTCGTCGTCGGCGTCGTGCAGACGTTGGAGCAGCCCGAAGAGTGAGGCCTCGAAGTCGGCCTCGCTGCTCGGCAGGGGTCCGCGGAAGGTCGCGATGAAGGAGTGGAAGCCGCCCTCGCCCTCGATGGCGGACGCGAAGGCGCGCAACCGCTCGAGGAGCTGCGCGGGGACGTCGGGGCTGGCCATGTCGTCGAGGACGACGTGGGCCAGGTTCCCGCGCCGGAAGACGGACTTGGCGCCCAGGCAAGGGAACTCGGCGTGCGTCACCATGAGCTCCAGGGACCGGACGACGTCGGCCTCGGGCGCGTGCGCCAGGTCCATGTCGGCGAGCAGGTCGAGGGTCGTCTCGAGCCTGTGGTGCTGGTCGTCCGGCACGTGCAGCCGGACGGTTTCCGTCGGCGTCGGTGCTTGCGTGCGCGTATCCGTTGACATGTCGGACTCCTCTCGTGCACGCAAGACGTACCCACCCGGGGTTTCCCTCACGCGAAACCTTGTACAAGGGGACGCGGAGCTCGGGACCCAGCCGGGCGGCATACAGTGTCGTCCGTGTCCTCCCGAGCCCTCGTGGTCGACGACGAGACCCCGGTCTCGCGCACGCGCCGCGCCCGCAAGATGTACCGCTCCCTCCACGAGCGCTACCCGTACGCGCACTGCGAGCTCGACTTCTCGACGCCGCTCGAGCTGCTCGTCGCGACGATCCTCTCGGCGCAGACGACGGACGTCGGGGTCAACAAGGTGACACCGATCGTCTTCGCGAAGTACCCGACGGCCGCGGACTACGCGAACGCCGACCGCACCGAGCTCGAGACGATCATCCAGCCCACCGGCTTCTACCGCGCCAAGACCGACTCGCTCATCAAGCTCGGCATCGCGCTCGTCGAACGTTTTGACGGCGAGGTGCCCCCGCGCCTGAAGGACCTCGTGACGCTGCCCGGGGTCGGCCGCAAGACGGCGAACGTCGTGCTGGGCAACGCCTTCGACATCCCCGGCATCACGGTCGACACGCACTTCGGTCGCCTCGCCCGCCGCTTCGGCTGGACCGAGGAGGAGGACCCGGTCAAGGTCGAGCACGAGGTCGGCCGGCTGTTCATGCGCAAGGACTGGACCATGCTCAGCCACGTCGTGATCTTCCACGGCCGCCGCACCTGCCACGCGAAGAAGCCGGCGTGCGGGGCGTGCCCGGTCGCGCGCTGGTGCCCGAGCTACGGTGCCGGCGAGACCGACCCGGACAAGGCGGCGAAGCTCCTGAAGTACGAGCTGGCGCCGAAGTGACCGACGTGGTCAGCCGGATCGCGTATGCCGGCAGGTCCGGTTCCATCGAGCCCTCCCCGACGCTCCGGGCGGGGACGGTCGCGCGCCCCGCGTGGATGGACGACGTCGCCGTGCGGCTCGAAGGCCTTGCCCCAGAGTGGTTCTCACGCTTCCTGCCCCCGGAGGAGGGCGGCCGGGAGTCGGCGGTGCTCATCCTCTTCGGGCCACCGCCCGCGGGCGCCGACGACGACGGTGAGCACGTCGTCCTCATCGAGCGCTCGCACACGATGCGCACCCAGCCGGCCCAGATCGCCTTTCCCGGCGGCTCGCGCGACCCCGAGGACGACGACCTCGTCGCGACGGCCCTGCGCGAGGCCGAGGAGGAGACGGGCGTCGATCCGGCGGGCGTCGAGGTCGTGGCGCAGCTGCCCTCGCTCTTCCTCGCGCCGGCGCAGTTCGTCGTGGCGCCGGTGCTCGGGTGGTGGGCGCAGCCCTCACCCATCGGGGTGCGTGACCCTGCCGAGGTGCACGACGTGCTCGCCGTGCCGGTGTCACACCTCGTCGACCCGGCGACGCGCTTCTCCGTGACGCACCCCTCGGGCTACGTCGGGCCGGGCTTCGACCTCGACCACCTGCTCCTCTGGGGTTTCACGGCCGGGCTCATCAGCAGCGTGCTCGAGCTCGGCGGCCTCGCGCAGCCGTGGGACGCCGACGTCCTGCGACCGCTGCCGGATCGCTACCTCGCGGGGAGGCGCCCGTGAGCGGCAGCGTCCTCCTCGACGTCGCCCTCGTCCTGCTCCTGCTCGCCTACGCGTTCTCGGGGTACCGGCAGGGGCTCATCCACAGCGTCTTCTCGCTCGTCGGCTTCTTCGCCTTCGCCATGATCGCGGTGTGGCGGCTGCCCGAGGTGCTCGCCCACTGGCCGTCCGTTGCCGACAACGACCGCACCCGGGTGATCGTGCTCCTGCTCGGCGTCGTCGCCTTCGGCTGGCTCGGTCAGTTCCTCGGCGGTCTCGTCGGGGGTCGCATCAGGCAGCGCGTGGGCCAGACGTCGCTGCGTCGCGTCGACTCGGTGCTCGGTGCGGTCGTCGTGACGCTCGCGGCGAGCCTCATCATCTGGTTCCTCGGCGGGGCGCTGCGCACGGCCGGCAACCCCGCTCTGTCGAAGGCCATGGCCGAGTCGAGGGTGCTCCAGGTCGTCAACTCGGTCGTCCCCGAGGAGACCGGTCAGGTCTTCGCTGGCTTCCGCGGCTTCCTGTCGAGCCAGGGCTTCCCCCAGGTGTTCGGCGGCCTCGCGCCCGAGCCCATCACGCCGGTCCCGGCTCCCGACGCGGCGGTCGCGCGGTCGCAGGCGATCCGCACGGCAGGTCGTTCGGTCGTCAAGGTGACGACCCAGTCCCAGTCCTGCCAGCGCGGACAGGAGGGCACCGGCTGGGTGCTGTCCCCGGGACTCATCGTCACCAACGCCCACGTCGTCGCGGGCGCCGACGAGGTGCGCGTGCAGGGCGGCGACGAGACGCTCCGCGCCCGGGTGGTGGTCTTCGACCCGCGGCGCGACCTCGCGGTGCTCAGTGTGCCGGGGCTCCCGCTACCTCCGCTCCAGCTCGGCGGCGAGCTCCAGCGCGGCGACTCCGCGGCCGTCCCGGGCTACCCGCTCGACGGTCCCTATCACGTCGTCTCGGCCCGGGTGCGCGCCAAGCTCGACGCCCGCGGGCTCGACATCTACGGCCGCGAGCGTGTCGTGCGCGAGATCTACTCGCTCGCGGCGGTCGTGCAACCCGGCAACTCCGGTGGCCCGCTCCTCGACACCAACGGCAGGGTCGTCGGCGTCATCTTCGCCAAGTCCCTCGAGGACAACGCGACGGGCTACGCCCTGACGCTCGCCGAGGCCAAGCCGGTCCTCGACGAGGGCACGTCGGCCGGGGCCCCGGTCGCCACCGGCGCCTGCGTCTCCGGCTGACCTGCCTGCGCCCACCACGCGACGCCAACCCCACCCGACCTGAACCGTCGAGAGGCCACATGTTGTCGGGGTGACACCGTCGAGAGGCCAGAGGTGGTCGGGTGTCCGTGGCCTCTCGACGTGGGGCAGGCGGCACAACGTGGCCTCTCGACGGTTGGGGTTGGGGGTGCGTCATGATCAGGAGATGCGTCTCGACAGCCCCGGCCTCGTCACCGACCTCGAGCTGCTCCGGCTTCAAGGATCGACAGTGACCGACCACGGTGACCACCTCGTCGTGCGGACCGAGGCCAACCCGACCTTCTGGTGGGGCAACTTCGTGCTCGTCCTCGGCGAGGCGCGCTCAGCAGAGGTCGACCGGTGGGTCGCGCGCTTCGAGGAGGAGTTCCCCGACGCGCAGCACCGCGCTGTCGGCTTCGCCCAGGACGGCGGCGACACCGACGCCTGGGCTGCGCGCGGCTGGGAGGTCGAGAGCGATGTCGACCTCGCCACGACGGCGGTGCCGACGGCCGCCGACGCGCCCGACGGCATTCCGGCGCTGAGCGCCGGCTCCAAGCTCCGGGCGCTCGCCACGGACGACGACTGGGAGCAGTCGGCGCAGGTCGGTGCCCGCGACACCTCGGAGGCGCAGCGCGAGGGGCGCCTCGTCTTCGAGCGGCGTCGCGTGACGGCCCAGCGCGGGCTCGTCGACTCGGGGCGGGCGCGGTGGTTCGGGGCGTTCGACGGTGACCGGCTCGTGGCCCGGCTCGGGATCGTGCGGCTCGGCGACCTGGCCCGCTACCAGGAGGTCGTGACGCTCGAGAGCCACCGGCGGCGCGGGCTCGCCGGCGCGCTCGTCCGGGCCGCGGGGGAGTGGGCATTCGAGGACCCGGCGGTCGGGCAGCTCGTCATCGTCGCCGAGGACGGAGGGCCGGCGATCGGGCTCTACCACCGGGCCGGCTTCGCCGAGGTGGCCCGCCACGTCGGCGTCTCGCGGCCTCCGGCCTGATTCCCGAGGCGTCGAGTACCCACGTCCCCACGCGGGGGAAGTGGGCACTCGACGGTGGTGGCTGGAGCCGGCGCTCAGCGCCGGAATGCCGTGTGCCTCAGTCCGCCTTGACGGCGAGGACCGGGCAGGTGGCGTCGAGGAGCAGCCGCTGCGCGGTCGAGCCGAGGAGCAGCTTGCCGACGACGCTGCGGTGCCGGACGCCGATGACGAGCATCCGGGGGTTCTCGCTGTCGATGACCTGGAGGATCTGGTCGGCGGGGTCGGTGCCGTGCTCGATGCGCCGCACCTCGTGCGACACGCCGGACTCGGCGAGGTCGGCGTCGAGCCGGTCGAGGTCCGAGCTTGCCGCGCGGTGCGCGTCGACGAGCTTGTCGTCGCGCGACATGTTGAGGACCAGGATCGACTCGTCGTGCGCCTTGGCCTCGGCGATCGCGGCCGCGAGGGCCGCCTCGCCCTGCGGGGTGGGGATGTAGCCGACGAGGATGCTCATGCCGTCACCTCCGCAGCGGTAGGGACGGCTGCCGTCGTGCCGGAGCCCGGCCCGCCGTCGTGGTCGCGACCGCGGCCTCGCAGCTTGGCGACGAGCGGCCACAGGAGCACGATCGCGATGATCGCGAAGCAGACCCAGGCCACCGGACCACCGACGAGCCCGCTGATGTCGCCGCCCGAGAGCTGGAGCGACCGGYGGCCCTGGAGCTCGGCCAGCGGCCCGAGGATGACGCCGATGATGAGCGGCAGGACGGGGAGCCCGAACCGGCGCAGCGCGAATCCGACGAGCCCCAGCCCCAGGAGGAGGAAGAGGTCGAACGGCTGGGCGTTGACGGCATACGCCCCCATCGAGGCGAAGAAGAGGATGCCGGCGTAGAGGTAGGGGCGCGGGATCTGGAGCAGCTTGGCCCAGGCGGGCGCGAGCGGCAGGTTGAGCAGGAGCAGCATCGTGTTGCCGACGAAGAGGCTCGCGATCAGCGTCCAGACGAGGACCGGCTGCTTCTCCATGAGCAACGGTCCGGGCTCGAGGCCCCAGCCCTGCAGGGCCGCGAGCATGATGGCCGCGGTCGCGTTGGTCGGCAGGCCCAGCGCCAGCATCGGCACGAGGGTGCCTGCAGCAGAGGCGTTGTTGGCGGCCTCCGGCCCGGCGACGCCCTCGATGGCGCCCTTGCCGAACTCCTCGGGACGCTTCGAGAGCTTGCGCTCGGTCATGTAGGACAGGAACGTCGGGATCTCGGCGCCGCCCGCAGGCAGCGCGCCGAAGGGGAAGCCGAAGGCGGTGCCGCGCAGCCACGGCCTCCATGACCGGCCCCAGTCGTCGCGGCCCATCCACGGCCGACCGACAGGGATGACGCCGGCGGCCTTGCGCCGCAGGTGGGCCGCCACCCAGAGCGCCTCGCCGACGGCGAAGATGCCGACAGCGACGACGACGACGTCGATGCCGTCGGCGAGCTGGGCGACGCCGAAGGTCATGCGCTGCTGTCCGGTGACCTTGTCGATGCCGATGACGCCGATCGAGAGACCGATGAGCAGGGCCGCGAAGCCGCGGATGCGGGAGCTGCCGAGCACGGCGCTGGCGCCGACGAAGGCGAGCAGCATGATCGCGAAGTACTCCGGCGCCCCGAGGCTGACCGCGAACTTCACGACCTGCGGCATGAGCAGGGCGAGCAGCAGCGTGCCGATGGTGCCGGCGATGAACGAGCCGATGGCGGCGGTGGCGAGGGCCTGCGCGGCCCGGCCGGCCTTGGCCATCTTGTTGCCCTCGATGGCCGTGACGACCGAGGAGGACTCGCCCGGGGTGTTGAGCAGGATCGAGGTCGTCGAGCCGCCGTACATGCCGCCGTAGAAGATGCCGGCGAACATGATGAGCGCCTGGGTGGGCTCGAGGCCGTAGGTGACGGGCAGCAGCAGCGCGACGGTCATGGCGGGGCCGATGCCCGGGAGGACGCCGACGGCGGTGCCGATCGTGACGCCGATGAGGGCGAAGAGCAGGTTCATCGGGGTCAGGACGTGGCCGAACCCGTCGATGAGGTTGGCGAAGTTGTCCATCAGAGAATTCCTTGCAGCACGCCGGCGGGCAGGTTGACGTCGAGCCCGATGGCGAAGGCGTAGAAGGTGGCGAGCGCGAGGCCCAGGCCGATGAGCAGGCCGCGCACGTGGTGGCGGTTGCCCAGGGCGAAGGCCGAGCCGGCGAAGAGGATCGTGCCGCTGATGACCCAGCCGAGCGGCTCGATGAGCACGGCGTTGAGGATGAAGAAGGCGGCGAGCAGGCCGAGCGTCTTCCAGTCGGAGCCGGTCGAGAGGTCGACGTCCTCGCCCTCCTCGGCACTGCCGACGCCGCCGCGGAAGACGTCGACGGCATACAGCACGGCGGTCACGAGCAGGAGGAGGCCGAGGATGATCGGCACGGGACGGGGGCCCACGGGGTCGTTGCTGCTCGTCGCGTGCCCGATGCGGGCGGCGTCGGCGAGCAGGAGGACGCCGAGGACGGCGAGGGCCGCGCACAGGCCGTACTGTGCGCGGTCCCTGCCGGTCTTCGTCGTGACTCCGTCGCGAGTGGCGTCGGGCAGCGAGTCGGACGTCGTGTCGGACATCGTCAGCTCGCGAGCCCGAGGGTGGTGAGGATCTCGGCGACCGATGCGTCCTGCTCCTTGAGGAACGTGCCGAACTCCGGGCCGGTGACGAAGGCGTCGGTCCAGCCGCGCTTGGTCATCTCGTCCTTCCAGCCCTGCGAGGCATGCATCTTCGTCAACGCGTCGATCCACGTGGCCTTGTCGGCCTCGGAGATGCCGGGAGGGGCCACGATGCCGCGCCAGTTGGTGAAGACGAGGTCGATGCCGGACTCCTTGAGGGTCGGCACGTTCGGCAGGGCGGCGATGCGCTTGTCGCTCGTCACCGCGAGGACCTTGACCTGCCCGGCCTTGACCTGGTCGAGGAACTCGCCGAATCCGCTGGCACCGAAGGAGATCTTGTCGCCGATGAGGGCCGGGAGGAGCTCACCGCCGCCGTCGAAGCCGATGTAGCTGACGGTCTTGGGGTCGATGCCGACCGCCTTGGCCAGTTGCATCGGGAGAAGGTGGTCGGGACCGCCGGGCGACGAGCCGCCGCCGACGTTGACCTTCTTGGGGTCGGCCTTCCACGCGGCGACGAGCGCCTTGACGTCCTGGTAGGGCGAGTCCTTGGGCACGACGATCGCGCCGGCCTCCTCGATGAGCTTGGCGATCGGGGTGGTGTCGTTCAGCGTCGCGTTGCTCTTCTGCGTGTAGGCGGCGCCGACGACGCCGAGGCCCATCTGCATGGCGAGCTTGCCGTTGCCCTTCTCGTTGACGGTGCGCTGCAGGCCGACGGTGCCACCGGCACCGGGGAGGTTGAAGACCTGGATCGCGCTCGTGATCTTGGCGGCCTCCATGACCTTCGCCGCGGTGCGCGCGGTCGTGTCGTAGCCGCCGCCGGGGGCGTTGGGGACCATGATCTGCAGGTTGCTGGCGGGGGAGCCGCCGGCGGCGCCGGAGGCTCCGGCAGCGGTGTCGTCCTTCTTCGCGGTCGCGCCGCAGGCCGAGAGGGCCAGGGCCGTGACGCCGACGGTGACGCCGAGCAGGACGGACCTGCGGGCGGGAGTGCGAGTGCTCATCGTTGAGGTCTCTTTCGCGTTCTGTGGCTGGAACGGCATGATCGTGGCCTGCGCCACGACGCCGTGTCGCCCTTGTGTCAGCAATGAAGGTTGAGTTCGTTTTGGTCACGCAGAGACCGGGCCGCTTCGGTCGCCTCTCCCTCGCCGGGCAGCTGCTCGTCGTGCAGATGGTCATCCTCCTCGGTGTCCTCGTGACGGTCGCGCTCGTCTCACTGGCGCAGTCGGACGCGACGTTCACCCGCACCGAGGGCCGTCGGGTCTCGGCGATCGCGGAGCAGCTCGCGAGCACCCCGATCGTGCGCACCGAGATGGGGCCGGGCGGTGTCGTCAACGTCCTGCCGGCCGTGGTGCAGTCGGTCGTGACGCAGTACGACGTGACCTCGGTGACGATCGCGGACGCCGACGAGGTCGCGCGGGTGTCGTCGGACCCGACGATCGACAAGACCCGCATCCCACTCGGCGCGCCGGCCGTCGGTGAGGGGGCGAGCTGGACCGGGGTCATGGACGTCCGCGGGGAGCGGATGCTCGTCGCGCAGAGCCCGCTGCTCTACACGCCGACGAGCTCGTCGGAGTCGGCGCCGCTGCCCGTCGGCGCCCAGCTCGGAACCGTCATGGTCGCCGTGCGTATGCCGTCTGCCTGGGACCGTCTGCAGGGCAACTCGTCGTACCTGCCGACCTACCTCGGCATCGCCCTGGTGCTCGGCGGCGTCGGGTCGTGGCTGCTCGCGCGGCGGATCAAGCGGCAGACGCTCGGGCTCGAGCCGGCGGAGATCACCGGGCTCGCGGAGAGTCGTGAGGCGATGCTTTTCGGCCTGGCGGAGGGGGTGGTGGCGCTCGACACGAACGAGCGGATCACGTTGGTCAACAACGTCGCCCATCATCTGCTGGACCTCCCGGAGCACGCGGTGGGGATGCGCCTGGACGACCTGCCGATCGGGCCGCGGCTGCGGGACGTGCTGCGGGGCGTCACGGACGAGAACGAGGCCGGTGACGGTGCGAGCGAGGCCGGCACGTCGCGCGACCAGGTGGTGCTGCGCCGGGGACGGGTGCTCGTCATGAACCGCATGGAGGTCACCAAGGACGGTCGGCCGCTCGGGTCGGTGACGACCTTGCGTGACCGGACCGAGCTCGCCGACCTCGAGCGCGAGATCGGCTCGTTCCGCAGCACGACGGAGCTGCTGCGGGCGCAGGCCCACGAGTTCGCCAACCAGCTCCACACGATCTCGGGGCTCATCCAGCTCGGGGAGTACGACGAGGTCGTGGGTTACGTCGACTCGGTGAGCGAGCACCGCGCCCAGCTCGACCTCACCGTGTCGCGTCGGGTCCGCGACACGGCCGTGACGGCGCTCGTCATGGCCAAGGCTGCGCAGGCCACCGAGCGTCGCGTCGAGCTGCGCGTCTCGGACGACACCTCGCTCGGGCGCATCGGTCCGCGTGACTCGGCCGACGTGGCGGCGGTGGTCGGCAACCTCGTCGACAACGCCATCGACGCGGCGGCATCGTCCGAGGGCGACGACAAGTGGGTCGAGCTGACGATCCGGCAGGACGCCAGCTCGCTGGAGGTGAGCGTCGTCGACTCGGGTCCGGGCATCGCGCCCGAGGTCGTGACCGAGGTCTTCACCCACGGCTACACGACGAAGGCGGCCCGGGCGGGGGAGCGCGGCATCGGGCTGGCGCTGACGCGCCTGATCTGTCAACGTCGGGGCGGCGAGGTCGAGGTCGAGAGCACCCCGACGGGGGCGAAGTTCGTCGCCCGCCTCTCCGTCGAGGCCGTTCCCGTGCTCGTGCCCCTGACCAGCGAGGAGAAGTGATGACTCGGGTGCTTGTCGTCGACGACGACTTCATGGTCGCGCGGATCCACCGGGGTTTCGTCGAGCGCGTCGACGGCTTCGAGGTCGTCGGCACGGCACGCACCGGCGACGAGGCGCTCGCCCTCGTCGCCTCGCTGCAGCCCGACCTCGTGCTGCTCGACCTCTACCTGCCCGATGCGTTCGGGCTCGACGTCGTGGCGCAGCTGCGGGCAGCGGGCGAGACGTGCGACGTCCTCGTCATCACCGCGGCGAAGGAGGCCGACGCCGTGCGCGGCGCTGTGAGGCAGGGTGTCGTCGGCTACCTCCTCAAACCGTTCGCCTTCACCGACCTCGAACAGCGCCTGCTGACGTATGCCGCCGAGCGGGCCCGCGACCTCGGCGACGACCTCACGCAGGCCGAGATCGACGCGGCGTTCACGTCGCAGCCGGTCGGGCGGGGGCCCCTCGCGGTGCTGCCGAAGGGGCTCAGCGCGGAGACTGCGGAGTCGGTCGAGCGGGCGCTGCGAGAGTCACGAGAGACGCTGTCGGCGACGGAATGCGCTGAGGTCGTGGGGATCTCGCGAGTCAGTGCGCGGCGCTACCTCGAGCACTTCGTCTCATTCGGGCAGGCGGAGGTGACGCTCCGCTACGGCTCCACGGGCCGACCCGAGCGCCGCTACCGCTGGCTCTGAGCCACGACCAGACTCCCGCGCCATTGGTCAGTAGACCTTGACGACACGGTTGGGGCTGTAGGAGGCCAGGTGGTCCACGTCGGCCGGCTTGTACATCCGATAGGTGAAGGTGCCGCGCCATCCCGGCCTGAACGCGAACGCGTAGGCGCTCGTCGAGCTCAGCGTCCGGCTGGCCACGTTCGTCCAGGCGCCGTTGCCGGCATACCGCTGGAGGTAGACGGTCTGGCCGGCGTGCGCCGGCGCGACCGACCCGGAGATCGTGAACGAGCCGCCCAGCGCCAGCGAGCTCCGGCTGACGGCGCCGGTGACCGTGGTCCGGACCCCCACGCGCGCCGCGGGGCTGCTCGAGCCGACGAAGCTGCCCGAACCGCGGTAGACCCACTGGTAGTCGAGCGAGGCCCCCGGCCGGCTGACGAAGGACACGGTGCCGGTGGAGCTCGTCGTGGGCGTCGTCAGGAGGTACCACGTCGTGGTGCCGACCTTGCGCCAGTGGAGCTGGACGGGGACCCCGGCGAGGGCGGCGCCGGTGTCCCGACGCGTCAGCCTGCTGCTCAGGGTCACCGCGCCGCCGTAGGTCAGCGACGTGACGGTGGCCGACATCGTCGGGGCGGTCCCCACGAGCGTGCGCGAGGAGGCTGGGCCGAGCGTGCCCGAGCGGTCCTGGGCCCAGATCCTGAAGCTGTAGGTGCTGCCCTGGGGTAGGTACGGGACCGTGACGCTCGTGCCGGAGCCGGAGTAGACGTCGGTGCCGCTCGTGATGCTGGCGGGAGGCGTCGTGCCCGCAGCCATCCGGACGAGGTAGCGGTTCGCGTCGGGTGACCCCGTGGCCTTCCACGTCAGCGTCGCAGCCCGCACGGCGCCGGTGGCCGTGAACGAGCCGACCGCCGAGGGAGCGGGGTCCACGGTCTGGAAGGTGGAGGAGTATGCCGTGCCCATCGTCGCGCCGGACGTGTCGGTCACGCCGGAGACCGTCAGGCGGTAGGGCGCGGCGTTCTCGAGCGGTGACGTGGGCGTGACCGTCGCGGTGCGAGTGGCGGCGTCGTAGGTGACCGAAGCCGGCACGTCCGATCCCGTCCGGCCGTCGACCAGGCTGATGGTCGAGGCGGTCACCGTCGAGGCGCTGACGTCACGGGCGAAGGTGACGGTCGGTGCCGCCGCCGTTGCGACGCCCGTCGCGACGTCGGAGGGGGTGGAGCCCTGCACCCACAAGCCGTCCGGCCCGGGCGGAGTGGCCGTGGTCGCGTTGCGGAGCACTGCGACGCCGGTCCGCGTCATGAGGGCCACGTCGGGGTGCCCGTCGCCGTCGAGGTCTCCGATGGAGAGCTCGCCCTGGCGCGTGGGAAACAGGGATTCGCCCAGGCCCGTGGACGCTGGCTCGCCGAAGCCGCCGCCTGCGAGGCCCGGGAGGACCGAGACCATCGCGGGGTAGCCCGTCCCCGACGTGACGAGGTCCGGGATCCCGTCGCCGTTGACGTCCGCGACCGCGAGGGTTTCGCTGTGGCTCGGCACCGGGGTGGTGGTCGGCGCCTGCAGGGTGCCGTCGGCTGCCTGCAGGTACGTCGCGAGCATCGGCGGACCGTCGTTGCTGCGCACGAGCGCCACCACGTCGGGGCGTCCGTCGCGGTTGACGTCGACGTTGCGCGCGGCGCCCACCCCCGAGCCGGCGGGCAGGCTCGAGCTGACCGGGTGCGTGGTGATGCGCCAGCCGGTGGGATCGTTGTGCAGGACGACCACACCAGCACCGCTGGTTCCCAGGACATCCGGCCGGCCGTCACCGTCGAGGTCGGCGATGGACAGGTCGGACATCGAGATCCGGAAGTGCACGGCCGTGGCGTACGAGCCGTCCGCCTGGTGGATCCGGATGTAGGGCGAGCCGTTGAGGGTGACCGCGACGTCGGGGTGCCCGTCGCCGTCGAGGTCACCCGTCGCGATCTCCTGCACCTGTGACCCCGAGATGCCGCTGAGGTACTGCGGCGCCGCGAGCGTCCCGTCCGGCAGCCGATGGAAGACCTGCACACCGTCGTACGTGCCGGCCAGCACCTCTGCCGCCCCGTCGCCGTCGACGTCGCCCAAGGAGAGCCGCATCACCGGCGAGTCGTTCGCCGTCGGGTAGAAGGTGCCCTCGTCGAGCTGGCCGGCCGCTGTCTGCGCGTAGACGATGATCCCCCTGGGGGTGACAGGGTCGCTGTACTCGCCGAGGATGGTGACGACGTCGGCGCGGCCGTCGCCGGTGACGTCAGCGACGGCAGTGGAACCCGCCATCGGTGTCGCTTGTTCGAGCCACGACGGGGAGTCGAGGAGCGCGCCCGGGTGCCTGGCGAGTGACACGGTGTAGGGACGCGGGTCGCGTGCGCCGTTGACGTTCTGGACCTTGACGTACGAGGTGCCGGGAGCGGCAGTCCACCCGACGAGCTCGGGATCGCCGATTCCGTGGTGGTCGGTCACGGCCAGGGGCCGAAGGTTCGAGTCGTAGACCGAGACCACCGGGTCTGAGTTCTGCGCGACGTTCGTGTCCCAGGCTGGAGGGGTCACGGTCACCGAGAGCGACTGGGTCGTCGTCGTGTCGACGCGGTACCAGTCCGCGTCGCCCTCGACGCCGAGGGTCCCTGTCGTGGTGCCGGTGAGCGGCGTCGCCCGGCTCGGGACGTCGTTGGGTTCGTCGGCGCCGAGGCCGGGCAGGCCGAAGCTCGGCGCCCAGCCGCCGCCCACGGCGTTGGTGGCGTCGACGATGCCGGCACCGTAGTAGGGGTCGATGCCGCGCGGGCCGGCATCACGGGCGGTGGACCTGAGGCGCGCGAGGACCTGCGCAGGGGTCAACGTGGGCGTCTGGGCGCGCAGGAGCGCGACCACGCCCGAGACGATCGGCGCGGAGAAGGACGTGCCGTCGCCGTAGGCGTAGTTGTCGTTGCCGGAGGAGTCCGCGATCTCCGTCGAGAGGATGCCGAAGCCGGGGGCGGCGAGGTCGACCCAGGAGCCGTAGCTGCTGAATTGGGTGAGCGCTCCATCGGTGTCCGTCGCCGCGACGGCCACGGCCACGGGGTAGGCGGCCGGGTACTGCGGCACGTCGTCACCCGAGTTGCCGGCAGCCACCACGACGACTGCGCCCTGGGCCACGGCGTTGTTCACGGCGTCGTGCAGGAGAGGGCTGTCGGCATCGCCGCCCAGGGAGAGGTTCAGGATCTTCGCGCCGTGGGAGACGGCCCAGTTGATGCCGTCGACGACGTCGGAGTCGGCGCCCTCGCCGTTCGAGTCGAGGACCTTGACGGGCATGACCTCGGCGTTCCAGGCCACCCCGGCGATGCCCTCGCCGTTGCCGGTTCCGGCGGCGATGATGCCGGAGACCATCGAGCCGTGGCCGTTGTCGTCGCTCGCGGCACCGGCGGCGATGCCGGCCTTGGTGATGGCGTTGTACCCGGCGACGGTGCGCCCGAGGAGGTCGGGGTGCGTGCCGTTCACGCCGGTGTCGATGACCGCGACGACCTCAGCCGGCGATCCCTTCGACCGGTCCCAGGCGGTCGGCACGCGCACCGTGTCGAGGTAGTGCTGGTAGACGTAGAAAGGGTCGTTCGGGGTGGCCGAGGCCTTCCGCACGTAGTCGAGGGTCACCGCAGCCACCGCGGGGTCGGCCTTCAGGCGCTTCGCGAGGTCCTCGGCGCTCCCGCTCGTCGTGACCTTGACGAAGCCGGTGCCGGGAAGTGTCTGCGCAACCCGGCCGCCGTGGGAGGTGACGGCGTTGTCGCGTCTGGCCTTCGGGGCGGAGGTCCGGAACTTCACGAGCACCGTGTGTGGTGCGTGAGCCTGGGTGTGCGCCTGGTGCCGGGTCGGCCGCGGCAGGTGCTTCGCGGCTGAGACCCTGCCCTTCGACGAAGGCGACGGGGAGGCCGCCGAGGCGGACGCTGACATGGCCGAGACGGGCGTGATGAGCGCCAGCGCCAGGGCCGCCGAGGAGAGGCGGCGAGAGGGCATGGACGGTTCCCTGTGGTGAAGAGGTGTGCGAGCGCACCGTCCAGCTGGATGGGTGCGAGCGAATCATGGCAGGGCGATGTGCGTGTTATGCCCGAGTTGTTCCTATTCGCAGGGAACTCCCAGACAGTGGGCGAACCAGCGTCGCACCCTCGGAACGTGCACTCGAGACCGAGCCCACGCGAGGACGAAAGATGCGGCCCGCCGACCACAGGGAGGAGATCGGCGGGCCGCGGCGGTCTGCCGACCCCAGGGGTAGGTCGACGAACCGCGTTCGTGGAGGGCGGCGTCAGCCCAGGTGGGCGGCGTCGATCGCCGCCTGGAGGCTTTGCTGGTAGGCCTCGCTCGTGTAGGTCGCGCCGCTGACGACGTCGATCTGCGCGGACTGCTTGTCCAGCGCCTCCTGGCGCAGGATCGGGGCGGCGCCGGCGCTGATCGACACGGACGTGCCCGAGCTGTCGGTCAGCTGGAGGGCGTGGACGTCGGTGATCTTCTTGCCGGTGAAGCTGACCCGCACCTGGACCGAGCCGTACTGGGTGTCGACGACGGCGCCGTCGACGGTGCCGGAGCGCGGGGCCGGGGCCGCGGCCTTGGACGGCGTCCCGGATGCCCGCGAGCCGCTCGAACTGGTGACACCGCTCGCGGGTCGCGGCGGTGCGGCGGCGACGGGCGTCCCGGCCTTGGCGGACGAGACGACGTGGACGCCGGTGGCGGTGGCGTGCTTCGGCGTCAGGCCGCTGGCCCAGGACGCACCCAGCGTGACGATGCCGGCCAGGCCGACGAGGACGGTCGTTCCCTTTCTCACCAGGAGAACCTCTCGTCGTGGATGTGGGCCTTGCGGATGCCGCCCTCCAGGAGGCTGCGGTGGACGAGGTTCATCCAGCCGCCGGGTCCGCAGAGGTAGGCCTCGTGGCGGCGCAGCTCGGGGACGAGCTCGGCGAGCCGTTCGGCGTCGGGGACGGGGGTGCCCCCTCGGCGCGAGTGGTCGGGCGGCAGCCACGAGCCGGCGACGGGCGGCCCGACGAGCAGGAGCAGTCGGTGGCCGCCGACGGCGGTCAGGTGCTCGAGCTCGTCGCGCAGGGCGAGTTGTGACTCGTCGTTGGCGCGGTAGACGACGGTGACGTCGCCGGGGCCGGCGTGGCCGTGGCGGACGAGCTCCTCGAGGATCGAGCGGACCGGGGTGACGCCGATGCCGGCGGCGAGGAGCAGGACCCGGCGGCGGACGCGCTGGCGGGCGGTGAAGGCGCCGTAGGGGCCCTCGAAGAGGACGCGCGTGCCGGGGCGCAGGTGGGCCAGGCGGCTCGAGTGGTCGCCGAGCTCGCGGACCGTGATCCGCAGGTGCCGCCCGTCGGGGGCGCTCGAGATCGACCACGGGTGGGCGGTCGCGAGCAGGCGGGGGCTGACGAAGCGCCAGTTGAGGTACTGGCCCGCGCGGACCGGGAGGCGGTCGAGGTGACGCCCCTCCATGCGGACCGACCACACGCCGGGGGCCTCCTCGACGACGTCGGTGACGCGCAGGCCGTGGCGGAGGCTCCGGGCGACCGGGACGAGCACGCGCCACCACACGACGCTGGCCGCGACGAGGACGAAGAGGGTCCACCAGTAGGTCCGGACCCACTGCGACGCAGTGAAGTCCGAGCCCATCGAGAGCTCGTGCGGCACGGAGAGGACGACGGCGGCATACGCCGTGAGGTGCACGAGGTGCCACCACTCGTAGGACAGGCGCCGGCGGGCGATGCTGACCGACGTGACGGCGATGACCACGAGCAGGGTCGTGGCGCCGAAGGCGAAGAGCAGGTCGCTGCCGCCGGTGAGCAGCCGGAAGGACTCGATGACGGGGGCGAACGGGCCGTGGAGCTCGTCCCGCGCCGCGTAGCCCAGGACGATGGCGCCGACGTGGACGAGCACGAGAGGGACGGTGACGCGGCCGAGGATGCGGTGGGCCTTGAGCGCGCGGTCCATCCCGTAGACGCGGTCGATCCACGGCACGCGGGCGGCGAGGAGCAGCTGGATGAGGAGCAGGTCCATGGCGACGAGGCCGGTGAGGCGCCCGACGGCGATGAGCATGGTGCTCGACGTGCCCGCGGTGAGGTCGTGGCTGCCCCCGCCGAGCAGGAACTGCGCCGCGACCGCGAGCAGGCTGGCGATGGCCAGGGTCTCGAGCAGGTCGCCCGTGCGGGCCTGCCACCGGCGGAAGTCCGCCCCGGCGCGTAGGGCGCGACGGACCCGGCTCGGGGTCCCGCGGTGTGGTGCGATGGTGGTGCTCACGTTGACGATCGTCGTCAGGCGATCTCAGAAAGTTATGAGACGCGGCAGAAAGGGTGCAGCCATGACCATTCCGTCGCTGCGCCCGCGACTGCTCCTCGTCGAGGACGACCCGGACCTCTCGCAGCTGCTCGCCGAGCTGCTCGACGAGGAGGGGTATGCCGTCACGGCCGTTCGCGACGGACAGGCCGGGCTGCACCGTGGCCTGGTCGACGAGTGGGACGTGCTCGTCGTCGACCGGGGACTGCCGGGCATCGAGGGGGTCGACCTCGTGACGCGGCTGCGCTCGCGGGGGCTCACGGCGCCGGTGCTCTTCCTGACCGCGCGGGGCACGGTGGCGGACCGGGTGGAGGGGCTCGATGCCGGGGCGCAGGACTACGTCGTGAAGCCGTTCGACGTCGAGGAGGTGCTGGCCCGGCTGCGGGCGATGCTGCGCCCGGTCGGTGGCGGGGCCAGCGAGCTCGTCGTCGGGGACCGTCGGCTCGTCGTCGGCCAGCAGCGGCTCGTCGGTGGCGACGGCGAGGTGATGCTGTCCGGCCGGGAGGCCCGGCTGCTCGAGACGCTGGCGCGCCGGCCGACGCGCGTGTTCACCCGGGACGAGCTGCTCACGCTGGCCTTCGACAACGCCGACACGCTCGGGGCCGTCGACACGTACGTCTACTACCTGCGCCGCAAGCTGGGGAAAGCCGTCATCGACACGGTGCACGGCGTCGGCTACCGGCTCGGTGCGTCGTCTTGAGTGCGGCGTCATGAGGCGGCGCCGGGCGGACCCTGATCCGCTGAAGCAGGCGTCCCGGTCGGTCGCGCTGCGGGTAGGCGCGACCACGGCTCTCGTCGTGCTGCTCGCCATCGTCGGGGCAGCTGTGCTCTTCGACCGGCAGCAGCTCGCGGAGATCCGCGGACGCACGGAGACGACGGCGCGCACGGCCGACGACGTCGTCGACGCGCCGCCCGGCACCTGGCTGGCCAAGCTGACCGCGTCCGGTCACGAGGAGAGCCCGTCGATGCCGGCGGACCTCGCGACGCAGGTGGCTGCGGTCGGCCCGGACGTCTCGGGCCAGACGAGCTTCACGGCGGATGGGCGCTCGTGGCCCGCTTGGGTCGACCGACGCGACGGCGTCAGCTACGTCGCCGTCTACGACATCCGCCTGCACGCCGGCGAGGAGCAGCGGCTGCTCGTGTCGACGGCGGTCGCGGGCGGTCTGGGCGTGCTGCTCGCCGCGCTGACAGGTCTGCTCGCGGGGCGCCGAGCCGTGCGTCCGCTCGGAGAGGCGATGGAGCTGCAGCACCAGTTCGTCGCGGACGCCTCCCACGAGCTGCGCACACCGCTCGCCGTGATCAGCACGCGGGCCCAGGTGCTGCGTCGGCACCTCGCGGCCGACGCCGCGCGCGACCCAGCCGCCGGCACGCGTCTGGCCGAGGTCGACCAGCTCGTCCACGACACCCAGGCCATGGCCGACGTCGTCTCGGACCTCCTGCTCTCAGCCCAGCTCGAGCACACCGAGCAACCGGCCGAGCGCGTCGACCTCGCCGACCTGGCCTCGGAGGTCGTGCGGTCGTTGACGCCGTATGCCGCCGATCGGGGGGTCACCCTCGTCGACGAGGGTACGGGTGGGGGCGGCGCTTGCACGGTCGACGGGGTCGGCCCCAGCCTCCGGCGCTCGGTGCTTGCCCTCGTCGATAACGCGATCGCGCACTCCGACAGAGGGTCCCGGGTGGAGGTTCGGTCGTCGGGTGGGGACGGTCAGGTGCGGGTCGACGTCGTCGACCACGGCGACGGCGTCGAAGTGGCCGATGTCGAGCGGTTGTCGCGTCGCTTCTCGCGCGGCGACGGCGCGTCAGGCGGTCGACGCGTCGGTCTCGGCCTCGCCCTGGTGACCCAGATCGTCCGTTCGCACGGTGGCCGTCTGGAGGTGACCGAAACCCCGGGCGGCGGGGCAACCTTCTCTCTGCTCATCCCGGCCGCCAACGCCTGACCGGCGGGTCAGAGGGTGGCGAGCACCTGCTCGCCGATGTGACGCATGCCGCGCAGGACGGCCCAGACTGTCAAGTGGTCGAGGGTGCTGCCCGGCGAGGGATCCCAGTTGGCGATGGCGGCCCACGAGACCGTGCGGCCACCAGCCGTCACGGCACCGACGTCGGCGCGTACTCCATCGTCGGTTCCGGTCTTGTTCCAGAACGTCGTCGGCAGGTCGAGTGACGAGTGGTGGGCGATTGGATCGAGGCCGCCTTGCTCGACGAGCGCGGATCCGACCATGGACTGGTCGACGTTGGCCGAGAGCCACTGCCGGACAAGGCGATCCGCGTCAGGTCCGGCGGCCGTGCCACTGGCCAGCCGACTCATGAGCTCGCTGAGCTCGCCCGCCGCTCCGGTCGACAGTGTGGCGGGATGGTCGTCGCCGCGAACGTCTCGGACGCGGTCGTGAAGGGCGGTGGCGCGCAGGCCGAGGGACGTGGCGCCAGCCGCGACTTCGGCCAACCCGACCCGCCGTAGCAGGACGTTTGTCGCCAGGTTGTCTGAGACAGCGCCGACAAGGGCAGCGACATCGATCAGAGGAAGCGTTTCGACAGAGAGCGTGTGCCACAGGCCCGAGTCGCCGACCCACAGGTCCACGGACCGGGTCAGCGGCTCGTCGGGGGAGAGCTCGCCTGCCGTGATGAGCCGGGCGGTCTCCACGAGGAGAAGTACTTTGCCGACACTCGCCGTCCGCAACGGCACGTCGGCGCCGACCGCGCTCAACGGCATACCTGATCCGTCACGGACACACACGGCCCACGTGACTCCACCCGCGTCGGGAAGCTCGAGCTCCATGTTAGGCAAGGGACCCGAGCCACGTGATGAGGGCGGCGTTCACCTGCTCGGGCGCCTCCTCGGTGAGGAAGTGTCCGGCCTCGGGGACCTTGACCTGGCGATAGTCGCCGGGCACGAAGGCGCCGGACCCGTGGGTCACGGTAGCGATGACGCAGCCGTCGTCAGTGCCCTGGAGCTGGAGCACCGGTACGCGGATCGCGTGACGGATGCGGCGCATGAAGAGCGGGCCGTCGGGGCGCACCGAGGAGCGCCCGAGCCAGCGGTAGTGCTCCGCGGCCGAGTGGGCCACGAACGGGATCATCATGCCGTCGCCGTAGCGAGCGACGTCCTCCGCCGTGGGGAAGCTGCCGAAGGGGGACGCCCACGAGCGCAGGAGGCCCTCGACGTAGTCGTGCGATGAGGCCATCTCGCGTTCGGGACGAAAAGGCTTCTGCAGCCCAGCGATCCACGCCGATGCGCGACGCTGCTTCGGGTTAGTCCACGTCGCGTGGCGCATGATCCGGGGGTGTGGCATCGACAGCGATGCGATGGCCCGCGTCACGTCGGGCCGCAGTGTCGGCATGCACCAGGCGATCCAGCCGCCCAGACCTTGGCCCACGACGACGGCGTCCTTCTCGCCGAGGGCGCGGATGACGCTCGCCACGTCGAGAGTGGCCATGTACGTGTCGTAGCCGCGTGGCGGCTTGTCGGACGCGCCGAAGCCTCGGAGGTCCATCGCGGCGACGCGGTAGCCGGCGTGGGCGAGGGCGACCATCTGGTGACGCCACGCGTACCAGAACTGCGGGAAGCCGTGGAGCATGACTACCAGCGGCCCGTCGCCGATCTCGGCGATGTGGAAGCGGGCTCCGTTGGCGGAGACGTAGCGATGCTCCCAGGGTCCGCCGATGTTGACGAACGCAGCGTCGACGGACATGGAGGTGGTCAGGAGTGTCGGCTCAGGCGTCGCGGGACGGGTTCGGCGAGGTGGGCGCAGTTCCGTTGCCCGACGACACGGCCGGCATGGCTGCGGTGGGAGCGGACGTGCTTCCGGCCGGGAGATCCTTGCGGTCCCAGGCGGGACGCGGCGCGGGGACCGTGGTCCCCGGGTGCTCGGCTGCAGTCTTGAGCGCAGCGACCGTCTCCTGCGCCTCGGAGATCGTCTTCTCCGGCGTCGGGTTGACGGTCTTCATCTTCCTCACGCCGAGCCAAGCCAGCACGGCCGCGACGAGCAGCATGAATACGGTGACGATGAGGAAGCTGAGCCAGCGCGGCAGGCCCAGGGCCTGGATGCCTTCGGCGATCGTGATGAAGATGAAGTAGACGGAGTAGAAGCCGACGACGGCCGCTCCGGCGAGCAGGCCTCCGCCGACGCCCGCCTTCTTGACCTGAACCGAGACCTCAGCCTTGGCCAGGGCGATCTCGCTGCGAACGAGCGTCGAGATGTCCTGTGTCGCGGACGCGACCAGTTGGCCCAGTGTCCGCTCCTGCCGGGGATCCGTGCTCATCGGCTCACTTCCTCGGTGCTCGTTGGTGATGACGCGGTCGCGCCTACCCGGTGCAACCCTACTGCGCAGTCCCTACCCGAACGTGCACGGCTGGCACCATCAGGCCGGATCGAGTCGTCCCTCTGCCTGGTAGACGTCCGGGACGCCGTCGTGATCCTCGTCCGCGGTCTCGCGGGCCTCGACCAGACGGTAGTGCCGGTTGCGCAGGCGCAGGACGATGCTCGCGAGAAGGGCCGCGATGAGACTCCCGCACAGGACGGCGAGCTTGACGTGGTTGTCGCGCTCGGAGCCGTTGCCGAAGGCGAGCTCGCCGACGAGCAGGCTCACGGTGAAGCCCACGCCCGCCAGGACAGAGAGCCCGAGGACGTCGGTCCAGCTCAGGTCATCGTCGAGCTCTGCTCGGGTGAAGCGCGAGACCGCCCACGTCCCTCCGAAGACGCCGACCGTCTTGCCCACGACGAGTCCGACGACGACGCCGATCGCAGCCGGGTCACGCAGGGCGGCGCCGAAGCCGCCACCGATCACCGTGACGCCGGCAGCGAAGAACGCGAAGACCGGGACCGCGAAGCCCGCGGAGAACGGCCGGATCCGGTGCTCGATGCGCTCGGCCAGCGAATTCCGGTCGGGGTCGTCCTCCACCTCGCGGCTGACGGGGACCAGCAGACCGAGCAGGACGCCGGCGACCGTCGCGTGCACGCCGCTCGAGTGGACGAAGCCCCAGGCGAGCAGGGCGGGGACCGCGAGGACGAGGGGATGGGTGATCTTCCGCTTGAGCAGGAGGCGCCACACGGCGAGGGGGACGACGGCCGCCAGCAGCCAAAGCAGGTTGACGGTGTCGGTGTAGAAGACGGCGATGATCGTGATGGCGATGAGGTCGTCGACGACCGCGAGAGTCAGCAGGAAGGACCGCAGGGCGCTCGGGAGGTGCGTGCCGATGACGGCGAGCACCGCCAGTGCGAAGGCGATGTCCGTGGCGGTCGGGATGGCCCAACCGCGGAGTATGCCGCTGGCCTCGCTCGGGCTGTCGCCCGGGCTCATGAGCGTGGCCGTGACGACGAACAGGATGGCGGGCAGGGCGACGCCGCAGACGGCGGCGGCGATCGGCAGGGCGGCCTTGCGCCGGTCGGACAGGTCACCGGCGACGAACTCGCGCTTGAGCTCGATGCCGGCGACGAGGAAGAAGACCGCCAAGAGTCCGTCGGCCGCCCAAGTCCCGAGGGACAGGTCGAGGTGCAACGCGTGAGGACCGATGACGGTGTCGCGGAGCCTGGCGTAGCCGTCACGCCACGGCGAGTTGGCCCAGACGAGAGCGGCGACAGCGGCCGCGAGGAGGATCGCGCCACCGACGGTCTCGGTGCGCAGGAGGTCAGCGACGTAGCGAGCCTCGCGCCAGCTTCCACGTCCGAGCAGCCGGTTCGTCGTGCCGACCGGCGGCGTAGTCGACCGGTCTGTGGGAGCGCGCGGGTCGCTCACTGTGGGTCCTTTCGGGAATGGGTCATCGGACGCCGACCAGACTTCCCGGCACACCATGGCCACTCGCGTCGTCGCCGTGAGCCGCCTCGAGCCTATCGAGGCGGCCGGATCCCCGAGCCCGGGGTCCGAAGATCCGCCGCGGTGACTCGTGTCGGGGTGCCTAACACGAGACGCAACCATGGTAAAGATTCGGAAAATTTAGGTATGACACGGGTAAATCAGACTAATCAGACATCGGCTGTTTGGGGACGACTGCGTCCCTACATTGGTGCCTGGGGCGGGACATATCTCGAAAACGAAGAGCATGGGGGCGCACGATGGGTGCTCGAGTAGAGCCCGGTTGGTACTACGTCGGCGAGGGTCAGCTGCGGTATCGCGACGAACACGGCTGGACCGAGTACCACATGGACACACACGACCCGAGGGCTCGGGAGTGGCCGCCACCAGACCCGAAGACACTGCTCCAGCGACTGCGCGACGAAGAGGTCGCGCGCTCTGCTGCGGGCGTCAATCGCGGCCCCCGCGTGTTGACGCTCTTCCGAAAGCATCGCCCACGTCACTGAAACTTCCCGGCGCCGGGGCGCCGACCTGGTTCTTGGACACGCAGAACCCATCATCTGCGGGGAGGCGAACTGATCCCGAACGATGGCCCGCAAGAACTACTTCGAGGAGTGTCGTAGGCAGGCCGTCGACTTGTGCGAGGCCACTCCGGGCGCGATGGTGCGTGGCATGGCCGAGGACCTGGGGATCGAGCGGGGCACGTTGCGGCGCTGGCTCGAACGGTACGGGACCGGCAGGAAGCGGCTCCTGACGGGACGTTGGCCCGCCGCCCTTGCGGACCCGGCAGCTGCCGTCGGCGAGGTGCTCGACGACACGCCCGAGCAGCGCGCCGCGCGGCTGGCGGCGCGGGTCGCGGAGCTGGAGGCCGATAACGCTAAGCTCACCACGGAGCGAGATTCTCCGGTCGGAGGTCAAGCATTTCGCCGGGGAGACGAACTGGTGAGCAGCTTCCAGTTCGTCTCCGACCACCAGCCTGCCTACGAGGTGAAGCGGTTGTGTGAGCTCGTGCAGGTCGAGCGCTCGTCCTTGTACCCGTGGAAGGCCGCGGCCCGGGCGCGTGAGGCTCGGGCCGCCGCGGACGCGGAGCCGGCCAGCGGATCCGCGAGGTCCACGAGCAGGACGAGACGATGGGCCCCGCGGATCACCGCCGAGCTGAACGACGGCGCCGGCGAGGCGGAGCGAGTCAACCACGAGCGGGTGGCCGGGGTGGTGCGCGAGGAGTAGATCCGCGGCCACCGGCGCAAACGCAGGGTCCGGACCACGATCCCAAACCACGCCGACCAGCATGTGCCCGACCTGCTGAACCGGACTTCACCGCCGAGGCGCCGAACCAGCGCCAAGTCGGGGAACATCACCTACCTGCCCATCGCCGACGGCAGCAACCTGTACGTAGCCGCCGTCATCGACTGCCACTCCCGGCGGCTGGGCGGCTGGTCGGCTGGTCGGTCGCGGACCACATGCGCACCGAGCGCGTCCAGAACGCCTTTAAGCCCGCCGCCGCGACCCGCGGCAGCCTCGCCGGGACGATCTTTAACTCCGACCACGAATCGGTCGGCGGATTCTACTCGCGGCGCTTCTCCATGAACTGGCCAGCCAGGGCCTGGCCGGCTCGACGGGCCGGGCCGCGTCCAGCGCCGACAACGCCGACAGCGCCGACAGCGCCGACAGCGCCGAAAACGCCGCGATCGAGTCGTTCTTCGCCCTCCTACAGAAGAACGTCCTGGACCAGGGGCGCTGGAGTGCCCGCCACCAGCTGCCTCTGGTCATCGTGACCTGGATCGAACGGACCTACCACCCCCGACGCCGCCCACGGTCCCTGGGCAAGCTCACCCTGGTCCAGTTTGAGACCATCAACCGAGCCGCTCACGCGGCCTGAAACACAACACCACGAGTGTCAACCCAAACGTCGGCAATCCTTACGCGCTCGCTGCGCGACCGTGGGTGGGGTGCACTTCGGAGGCGCCTTGGGATCGTAAGTGCGTCGACATGCAGCAGCGATCGGTCCGCCCTGTCGGCAGCGGACAACACACTGCTCCCCGGCTGACCAGAGCCGATTAACCCGGCCGTTCACCGCATACATGCGGCTCAACGACCGCCGTCCTCGCGGGCCAAGAATGAGCCCTGGCAGAATTTCGCAAAATATATATATGCCGCAACCTGCGCATATACGCTCCGCGGAGACAGGCCAAACCGCGCGGCGCACGCCACCGAGTCCGCGAGACGAGCCAGGGGGAGCAGGGTCATGTCGCGAGTCAGTGTGTCCGTGGTGATGCCAGCGTTCAACGAGAGCGCAGGAATCGCGGAGTTTCTTGGCGAGATCGAGGCCCAGATGACCGCCTATGACGTCTCGTTCGTCGTCGTCGACGACCTGTCAAGCGACGATACCTCGGCTGCGGTCGAGGCTTGGGCCGGGCTGCACCGTGACGTGCAGGTCATCCGCAACGCGCACAACCTCGGGCATGGCATCTCCACACTCACCGCCCTGCACGGCGGGCTACGGTCAGGGGCAGACGTGGTCGTGGCCATCGACGGCGACGGCCAGTTCTTTGGGCGCGACGTCGCCGCCCTCGTGGCCACGCTGCTCGAGCGTGAGTCAGACCTCGCCGAGGGCTCACGCGTACGGCGGGACGATCCGCTGTTCCGACGTGCCACGAGCACCGCTACCCGAGTGCTGGTGCGATCTCGCTGCGGAGTGGCGCCTCGCGATGCCAACACGCCACTCCGCGCATATCGTCCCGAGATCCTGCGACAGCTCCTGGACACGCTGCCTCCCAACACGATGACGCCGAACCTCATGATCGCGTCGACAGCCCGGAAGTCGGGGTTTCGGATCGTCGAGATCGATGTCGAGTCGCGACCCCGACGTGGACCCGAAACATCAGGGTCCACGTGGAACGCCCGTCGCCGCTCTATGCCGAGTCGCCGATTCATGGCCTTCTGCCGCGACGCAACAATCCAGTGGTTCGCGGCCGACCCGGCTCCGGGTCGGTCCCCGGTCCCCGCCGAAAAGGGTGTCCCGCAGTCGCTGATGCATTCCTTCCCGTCTCACGGCTCTCGGCAGACAACGGCTGCCGTCGACGCGTAAAGCACGTCACCGCACTTAGCTTGATACACCCGCGCATCGGCGCGACCTGCGTCGAGCAGCGCCTGGACCGATGTGAACACGCGCACCGTGGCAGGCGAAGCGTCTCGTGCGACTTCGGGCCGCAGGCCTGTGAGCACCTGCATCTCTGGTGCCTGCCACCAGCCGGATACGGGGAGGCTTCTGGTGCGAGAGGAGACGATTGCCGATGCCGCACTCCGTTGTTCAGCTGCAAGCTGCTGACCGAAGTCGTCTGTCCACACTCCAAAAGCACTTACCGCGACGCCGACGCCGAGAACTGCCGTCGTGGCCGCCGCCACCCCAAGGACGCCGCGGTGCGTACCCGCGTCCGTCGCAGCCCGTGCGTGCGCATGCCGCGCCGCCAGGGGGACGCTCGCGCCCACCAGCGGCAAGAGCAAGAGAAGGAAGGGCAGGCCCTGCCGGACGCTGGACTGCACCGATACGAGCAGCCATGAGCCCAGAAGCGCGAACGCAGGGGCGAGTACCAGCAGATGTGTCAACAGCAGGCTGCCGGTGCCGCTCCGGGGGACGTTTTGCACGGCGCCGCGCGTCGCGCGCGAGACGACTGCGAGCACTAGCGCGCCCAGCACAAACAGCCACCCCCACACCGGGATGGCGTGCACCAGGGACTCGAGGCGCTGGGCCCGGTTGGTCACTGGTCCTCGGGACTGTGCACGGAGAAAGGCGGCGAACTCCGCGACGCTCGGCAGATAGCCCTCCGGTCCCAGCTGAGTTAGACGGTAGAGCTCGAAGACCGCCGTCGGGAGGACCGCCCCCAAGGCAGCCCGGCATGTCGCCCTCCAGTTCACTGGTTGCGTCGGCCAAGTCGAGCCCACGACCCAGATGGCAAGGACCAGGGCCGCCGCCATCAGGAAGTTGGCTTTGGCCTGGACCGCCAGCCCAACGGCCAGGCCGCCCGAGAACGGCCGGCCCGCGACGAGGGCCCACACGCCGAGCAGGGAGAGTCCGCAGGCCGCGACCTCTCCCACGACCCGCCCCGGCACGAGTGAGAGGGTTGTCAGGTCCGGGACCGCCGTGGCGAGCGCGAGTGGCGACAACACCGCGAGGAGACCGCCAGTGCGACCGGTCAGTCGTTTGCCAAGCAACCACGCCGCCAAGAGATAGATGGCGAATGCGACAAGGGGCACGAGGCGGATAGCCCATAGCGTGCCACCGGTTACTCTCCATACGACGGCTGCTGGCACCAGCAGGGCAGGTCCGGTCGACACGAAGGGGTCGAACGACTTGAGGTCGACTCCAGGAAACATGGCTGAGTTGCTCGCATAGCCATGACCTTCAGCTAGATTCCGGACAACTGTGAGGTTGTAGGCCTCGTCGTACTCGAGCCCGTAGTCCAGCTGCTGGCACACCACGCCTGCGTAGGCGAGAACGCCGGCGACGACGAGAGCGATGTACACGGTCCTCGTCGCGAGGGTGCGCGCGGAGGGACAATCCCAACCCGGCGAGTGTGTTCGTGCCACCGGGGCCACCTTTCGTAGGGCGACGGACTGGGCGTTTCGGCACCCTAACTCGCCAGCCGTTCCAAACGACGGACGTTCGTCTGGGTCGGCCCGAGGCTGTCGCGGTGCCCGCTAAGGGCGGTTTCTCCCGTTTGCCGGACAGCGTCCCTCGCACCGTGCATGCTTGCCGCCAAGGGAGACGTGGCACAACTCGGTGTCGCTCGGTTAGGGGGATGCCATGACGGTGAAGGCAGTAGAGGCGATCGGCGACAGAGCCGTTTGGCAACATGTCACGTCCGCCGACTTCGCACGCGGTGTCTTCTGCGATCACCGGGTCGCGTTCATTCTCGTCGGTGGCCTCAACACCGCCTTCGGTTTAGCGTGCTTCGCGGCCTTTGAAGCGATGCTTGACCATATAACGGGGTACATGGTGGTGCTCCTGATGGCGCACATCACGAGTGTCCTCTTCGCGTTCACGATGCACCGCAAGTTCGTTTTCCGTGTCACGGGCAACGTGTTTGAGGACCTTTGGCGCTTCGAGTCGGTGAACCTGACTTCTCTCGGCGTCAATGCCCTGCTGCTTCCGTTCTGCGTTGAGGCCATCGGGCTCCCGGTCGTCGGCGCCCAGGCCTTAGTGACGTGCATCATCGCCGTCATCAGCTGGCTCGGGCACAGCCGCTTTTCCTTCAACAGGGTGGCGGTCAACCCGTGAAGGCCTCCGCCGCGACGCCCACCGTCTCGGTCGTGGTTCCCACATACAACAGCGCGGCGTTCGTCCGTGCAACGATGTCCTCGATCCTCAATCAAACCTTCTCCGACTTCGAGCTGATCGTGAGCGACCACTCCAGCACGGATGGCACGTGGGAGATTCTCCAGCCCTACGCCGCGGACCCGAGGGTCACGCTCCTGCGGCTCGCGCGCACTGGTAAACCCGAAGACAACTGGGACAACGCTACGCACGCGGCATCTGGGGCCTATCTCAAGCTCGTATGCGGGGACGATGTCATCGCCCCTACATGCCTCGAGCGACAGGTCGAGGCGATGCGGGCGAACCCGGGCACGGTGATGGTGGCCTCCAGGCGTGACGTCGTGACCGCATCCGGTGACGTGCTGCTCAGCTCGTGGGGACTGCCTAATCTCGTAGGACCCGTCGACGGTGCCCGTGCGATCCGCCAGGCAGTCCGGTCGGGCACGAACCCGTTCGGAGAGCCCGCGTGCGTCCTGCTCGACCGGCAGAGCCTTGCGATCGCCGGAGGTTGGGACGGTTCGTTCTCCTACGTCCTCGACCAGCACACGTATGCTCGGGTCCTCGCGCAGGGCCACTTCTTCGGGATCGGCGACTCGCTGGCGACGTTTCGACTGAGCGCCAGTCAGTGGAGCCACGCGCTTGCCCGGAGCCAGTACCGGCAGGTCGTCGACTTTCACAGATCCATCGCGCAAGAGCATCCGGACTGGCTGACCCAAGGCGACCTCATGCGTGGTCGAGCGCGAGCCAAGATACTTGCCTACGCACGACGGTTGGCGTACTTCTCCATGGCCCGAAAGCTCAAGACGCCGCTGACACCGATCGAGATTGAAAACCCGGCGCCGGTTGCGTTGCAGCGGGCTCCGTCCGTCACGAATTGACGACGTCTCTCGTGTCAGGGGACTTGCACGAGCTCGCGAGAGACCGTGACGCAGTAGCGGATGTACCACCATTGCATGGCGACGCCGACCAGGGCGACGGCGCCGGCAACGATGACCCGTGGCATCGGGTTGCGTTCGCCTCGTAACCGTCCAACAAGCGGCCAGAGCACTGGTAAGGCCAGAACGTAATAGCGGACGTTGCTCCAGTTCCAGTCTGTGACGGCGAGCAAGTATGCGACGTACATGCCTGTCCAGAGCGCGAGTAGCGGCTCCTGCTGGCCCTTGGTGAGGAACCAGATGAGAAAGGCCGCCCAGGCTAGAGCGATGACTGCGGCACCGACCTGCCCACCGGGAACGTCGCTGTTGCGCTGCATGAACCGCACCACCGGGATCACCGTAAGCTCGGGGTTCCATGCCTTCTGGGTCAGCACGTAGGCGTCCCACCGTCCCGTCACTGCTCCTACGATGACGAACCACGCGAAGGCGAGCGCCCCCGACCAGGCAGCGAGTGAAAGCAGCCCGACCGCGTCGCTCCGGGCTAGCCGACCGCGTCGCCACAGAAGTGCTGCATAGAGGAGCATGACGGGGGCCAACGGCGCCGCCACCCCACGTGTGAGCGCAAGCATGAGCAGTACGAATCCGGCGGCGACGTAGCGGCCCTCTAGGACGCACCAGAAGTAGGCCAGGAGCAGCGCCAGGGCGAGACTTTCCGCGTAGGCCATCTGGAAGACGGGCGCGCACATGAAGGTGGTCATGGCCAGGCCAGCGAGCACGCCTCCGAGGTGCCCGTACTGGCGCTTCACGACTCGGTAGATGAGCAGCATGGCCGCTGCGCCGCACGTGAGTGAGACCACGCTCGCAGCGATCGGGAAGTCGAGGCGCGTCACGAACATGACGGCTCGAACTAGGTAGGGGTACAGCGGGAAGAACGCCCACGGGTTCTGCTCGACGTTTCCGGACGCGTCGGTGGGTAGATCTGACGGGTAGCCATGGGCGGCGATCTCCCAGTACCACTGAGCGTCCCAGCGGGTTACTGAAGTGAGGTACCCGGGGGGCGCCGTGCCCGCGTCCGTGCCGAAGTGCCGGCCACCCAGGCCGACAAACTCTTCCAGGCTAATAGCGGATCGGCTCGCCATCGCGAACATCACGCCGTTGACCAGCCTGGTCACGATGTAGAGCGCGAGCGGCCATACCCACCAGCGTCGGACGAGTGGCGGTTCTGCCGAGCGGGCCGCGCGGCCGGAGGCCGTGCCGACGGTGGTCACCGCGGACACGTCGTCAACGTCGTGTCGTGCCACCTGGACCGCCCCCTCGTCCTGTCCGCACGAGCCCGTCCGGTGCTCGCGGCGCCACGGTACCGCGAGCACGAGCCCCGAGCGCGGTATGAGGACGCGCGCCGCCGCTCTGGTGGACGCGGACGGGACCTTGAACCGGCCATGCCCTGGTGGGATTCCCAAGCGCGAAGGGCGAGTCATGTCAGCACCCCACGAGGTATCGGATCGATTTTGCGATAGGCCCGGCACCCGAACCGTTAGGCCCTCCGAGCCGTCGCTGCATACCGTCTATGGGCGCCTCAGGAGTAGGTATGCGCCATGGGTCGTGCTCTGGGTAAATCCGCCCTGCCTGGCGAGCCTCTCCTGCTTGGACCCGGGCAGTGCCACAACTAGGTCGGATCTCTGGAGTGCAAGTTGAGCCGCCGGGGAGTCGCCGTTCATGAACGCGAGGTATGCCGTCTGGTCGGCTTGCGTGAACGCGTCCAGTGGGTTGCTGGCCCAGACGGTAGCCCCGGCAGCAGCCAGCGACTCGGCAAGCGGTTCGGCGACCAGGACGACACAGCCTCGCGTCGCGTGTGCCAGATCCGAGGCTTCGCGGTCGGCATCGCGGAACGACGAAAGGCGTGTCCCTAGTAGGACCGTTCCCACGAGCACTGAGAGCACGACCGCCGCGATGGTGCCGCGCACGGCACCTCGGGCCCCCACAGGCCGCGCCGTCGCCGAACGGCTGACGCCGAGTATCGCGGGCTCAGCGAGGAAGAGGAGGAGCCACACCCCGTTCCGCGCGGCAATCAGGGTCGCGAAGCCCAGACCCAGCGCGGCGGCGTGCTCCCAGGTGGGACGCGCGCGGCGAAACGCCATGAGCAGCAGGGCGATCGCGGCAGCGACCAGGAGCACGTCGAACGGGTTCGAGGGCGTGATGCCGCTCCACATCCCCGAGTCGTCGCTGGTCGCCGCGCCCCCGAAGACGCCGAGGTAGTAGTGCGGTGCCCTGGTCAGTCCCGGGTTGAGGCACGTCGCGAGCAGTGATCCGAAGCCGACCCCGACCGCTGTCATGGGGGCCCTGCGCAGCAGGGTGAAGGCGAGGAAACAACCGAGGATGGCCACGCCGACGAGGACGGCACCGTGGAGGTTGCCCCACACTGCCAGTATCGGAACCGCGCACCAGATGGCGGCGCTCTGACGGACCTGCTGCCCGCGGACGAGGGCGAGGAGTAGGGCGAAGGGGACGAGGGACAGCAACTGGGCCCGACCGATGAGGAGTGGCGCGGCGGCTCCGATGGCGACGAGCCCAAGCACAGCAGCCGTCGCGCGCGGCGCCGCACCACGACTCATCGCAGCCCCCGCGACGACGCCGAGCGCGACGACTACGGCCGCGAGCTGGGCCACCACGATGCCGATCGAGCCGGCCGCGTAGAAGCCGGAGAGAACGACCTGTCCGGCCACGGTGCTGTTGACCCAGCTGTCCGTCGGAGCGGCTGCGAACGGAACGTTCCGTGGCACATGGCCTTCGCGTCGGATTGCGTCTCCCATGGCGCTAAGCCAAAGGGCATCGGACCCGACAACGCCGAACCATGCTATTGCGCACGCGATGAGCGCAAGGGCGACAAAGATCGGCGCCGCGACCGGGGTGCGCCGGGCGGCGTCAAGTGGGGTCGTGTCCAGCGTGTCGGGGGCGGTCATTGCGTCCTCGCTGGCCGCGACCGTTCGATCGACGGGAACGTGATGGTCGCGACAAGGAGCGCCAACGTCGTAAGGGTATAGGCGTAGGCAAAGACGACTTGGACAGGTTCGATCGACCCCGACTCGGGGACGAACCACATCGGCGCCGCGTAGAAGACGAGTGCAACCACGGCAGAGACCACACCGTGTCGGGCGGAGGTGAGGGCGGCCAGAAGCGGTACGACCCATACCCAGTGGTGGGTCCACGAGATCGGGGAAAGCAGCAGAGTGGCGCCGGCGAGCGTCAACGCCACGCCGGGCCAGCTACCGCGGCGGGTTAGGACAACCGCCGCGCCCAGGACCAGGCCCGCGACCAACGTGACGGTCACCCAAAGGACGAGGCCCGTTGCGCCACCGCTCACGCGCGCGACTAAGGAGGTCATCGACTGGTTGACGGGCGTGAAGGCAAGATCTCCGAACCGGTCGAGCTTGTCGAACCCGCCGAGCCAGTAGCGCTGCGACGACACGGGAGCGACCACCCATCCGATGGCAACGGTCGCGAAAGTGGCTGCCGCAGCCCTCGCGACCGATGCCCAGTCGCGACGGAGCACGAACCACAGGACAAACATTGCCGGTGTCAGCTTGATCCCGGCGGCCAGTCCGATCAGGAGTCCGCGAAAGGGCGGCGGCACTAGAAACAGATCGGTGAGCACGAGCGCCATGAGGATGATGCCGATCTGACCCAGGACGATCGTGCGCACTACGGGCTCGAGAGACAGGCCCATTAGGCCGACGAGCAGCGTTGTACTCCAAGGGATCTCCACTGCGCGACGAATCGCCGCGAGACTCACCACGTACGCAGCCAGAGTCAGCCCGGTGAATGCCGCTTTGGCAGCGCCTAGGCCGATAATGGCGAGCGGGACGAAGGCGGCGCCGGCGAAGGGGGGGTAGTTGAATGCCAAGACTCTGCGCCGTGAGGCGTAAAGGTCCACTCCGTCGAGGACGGAGACACCGCCGTAGTAGAAGTCTGTGAGGTCGACGAAATTCCAGGCTGGCGCATGCCCCCATCGCAGGTATAGGGCAGCGACGGCAACCATCACCAGCGTCGCGACGCCGAGCTTACGAGAGATGCCTGTCGAGCGGCGCCGTGAGGTGGGGGTCACGTCGATCGGCATCCGCGTCTCCAGTAGTCGTCGCTCGCCGAGGGGGCTTCCCCGACGGGCCCAACGGTGCCATCTCCCGTAGTCAGGAGGAGGGATTTCGCAAGGATTGTGCAATTTCGACCGTTTTCAGGACATGGCTGGAAGCCGAACCATAATCTTCCCTCAGCGGGGGGCACATCGGGTGGCCCTGCATCTCTGGGAGGAACCCTTCACCATGACCAAGATTGCTGCCAAGGTCCAGACCCTTCTCCACCAGGAGCGGGGTGCGACCGCTGTCGAGTACGGCCTGATGGTTGCCCTGATCGCTGTCGTGATCATCGCCGCCGTCTCGCTGCTCGGCACCAACCTGTCGACGACGTTCAACAACGTCGCCGCCAAGGTCTGAGCACCGAACACGGGTGCGAAGCCGGATGTGCCGCTTCGCACCCGTGACTCGCTCGTCGCCGGGGCCCGTTCGAATCTGTCGGTATGAGTAGATATCGCTGACGCTCACCCACCCAACGGGAGGAAACAGAATGACCAAAGTTGCTGCCAGCGTCCAGACGCTTCTCAACAAGGAGCGCGGCGCGACCGCTGTCGAGTACGGCCTGATGGTTGCCCTGATCGCTGTCGTGATCATCGCCGCTGTCTCGCTGCTCGGCACCAACCTGTCGACGACGTTCAACAACGTCGCGTCCCAGGTCTGAGACCTCGATAGACGTCCAGGCTGGGGGCACTGGACGGCACCACACAACTTGGGGAGTGCGATCTGGTATGGCCGGAACTGAGCACGGCGCATCCGCTGCGGGGCGGGCAATCGTGCTGCTTCCCGTCAGCGCCCAACTCGTCGACTTCGAGTGGGCGTACTTCACCCAGACCGAGCTGACGATCACGGCGCGCGAAGGTGTCTGTGCCAAGCCCGGCCCGCCATCGCGCTCAAAGCTGGCGCCGACGATCCACGTTTCTCGTGGAGGACGGTGGCGTCGGGTCCGTCCGCCTGGTCCGGGGGCTCGCCACTTCCAGCCGCGGGGTCAGGCGTTGTTCTTAAGGACCAAGCCAACCCTGCGACAAAGACCGCGTCCGGGGGCTGGTTCGCTTGCGGGCTTCTCTGCCGGCGATACAGCCATCGGTTCAGACGCTCGACGAGCGCCTCGATGGCCGGACCCGCGGGCTGACACTCAGCGAATCACCATGAACTTCTTCCTTGGGGGGACCCCAGCATGAACCGTCGCATTCTCACGATTGTGGTGGCGATAGCCCTCGCACTGGGCGGCGGGGCTCTCGTGATCATGTATGCGCGCAACGCCGATGCTCGGGCCATCGCCGCCGAGTCGCCATCGCCGGTGTGGGTCGCGCAGCAGCCAATCCAGGCGGGAACGACTCTCAAGGACGCGCAGCGCACGGGCCTCATCGCCCAGACGTCGGTGAGCGCCAAGGCCGTCCCGGTGGGCGCCCTGCAAGACATCAACGCGGACAACGGTGCACTGCTCGCCACCTCCGACATCCCCGCCGGGGAGTACCTCCTGGCGGCCCGTTTCGGCGCGACGCCCGCCGGAACCAAGGCGATCGAGGTCCCGAACGGCATGCTCGCCGTATCGGTCGCTCTTTCCGACCCGGCGCGCGTCGGCAAATTCGTGACGCCCGGCTCCCACATCGCGCTTTACCAGTCGTACAAGATCAAGGACCTGCACGACACACCCGAGGCCAAGATCCTGAACCAGAACGACGTTCACGGCACGAGCTTGCTGCTGGCCGACGTTCTTGTCATCGCGATGGGAGACTCACCGCTCTCGGGCCAAGCGGCTCAGCCTGCTGCAGAGGGGCAGCCTGCGACTGCCGCCGGCGCAAGTGGCAACTATCTGGTCACCGTTGCGGTAAAGCCGGCCGATGCTGCGACACTCATCCACGGCATCAACAATCGCCAGCTCTACGGTGCTCTCCGCGGTTCCGACGTCAAGATGGACCCGTCTCTTGAAGTCACCGATCTCCAACTCCGAAGTGCGGTGGCCGGACCATGACCATCCTCTGGGACTTCGACCCCGCGGCAGGCGACACCTATCGTTTCGCCCTCGGTGGAGACGCGCTCGTGCTCAACTCGGCGCCGCGCGTCAGCCGTGAGCTCGAGGAGGCCCGGAGCCACTCACTTGTGGTGATCGGTCCTGACATCGATCTGGACTCCGCGTGCGATCTTGCCGAGCGAGAGCGTATCGACCGCCCCGAGCTCGGCGTCATCCTGTTGCGTCACCGACTCGACGTCACTGCTCTGGCGCAGGCCCTGCGAAGCGGCGTCCGTGAGGTCGTTCAGGCGGACGACCATCCAGCCATCGCCGACGCAGTCCGCCGGTCGATCGCGCTGACCCAGCAACTTGGCGGCCATGGCACCACCGTGGGCGGCCTCGACGGAAAGATCATCACTGTCTTCAGCGCGAAGGGCGGCGTCGGCAAGACGACGATGTCGACGAACATCGCGGCCTACCTCGCATCTATTGGGGCGAAGACGCTGCTCGTCGACCTCGACCTGATGTTCGGCGATGTCGCCATCAGCCTGCAGCTTCAACCTCATGGTTCGGTGCGCGATGTCGTAACCATGAGCGGACATCTGGATGACCAGGGCATCCAGTCCGTCGTTACCCGGCATGAGGAGAGCGGTCTCGACGTCATCGTCGCTCCGCCTGACCCGGCCGACGCTGACCGCGTGCCGTCTCACGTCATCATCGAGCTGCTGCGTGTGGCGCGAGGGCAGTACGACTATGTCATCGTCGACACCCCACCTTCGTTCACCGAGCACGTGCTCGCCGCGATCGACGTCAGCGACCTCACCGTACTCATCGCGACGCTGGACATCCCCGCGGTGAAGAACCTCCGCATCGCGATCAACACCCTCGACACGCTCGGCACGTCCAAAGAGGCTCGGACCATCGTGCTCAACCGCTCCGATGCCAAAGTCGGACTCAGGCCCGATGACGTCGAGACGGCCCTCAAGGCCCCGATCTCGGCGAACGTGCCCAACAGTCTGACGGTGCCGGCCTCGGTCAACCGTGGTGTCGCCCTCGTGCTCGACGACCCGCGAAACCCGGTGTCGGTGGCCATCCGAGAGCTCGCGGACCAAGAGATTCGTCGCCGCTTCGGCGAAGAGCTCCATAACGAGGAAAGACGCAGTTTCTCCCTGTTTGGAGGCAAGCGATGAGCACCCTCGCCGACCGTCTTGAGCGCGCGCGTGCGTCGAGCCAGATCGCCGAGCCTGCGCCGGGCAACGGTGGCCAGGTCCGCATCACCAATGGTGCTGTGCCTGTGCGCCGCCGTGGTGTCGACCCGTTCGCCGGGGTCAAGGAGCGGGTGCATCAGGCGCTGGTGGCTTCGCTTGGCCCGCGGCTCTATGACCCGAACCTCAGCGAGGTCGAGCTGGCCGCGCAGGTGCGCACGACGCTGCAGGAGGTCATCGACGCTGAGCAGACGCCGCTGTCACACTCGGACCGCACCCGCATCGCCCAAGACGTCTTGGACGACATCCTTGGTCACGGTCCGCTCGAACCTTACCTGCGTGACGCGGAAGTTTCGGAGATCATGGTCAACGGCGCCGCGGACATCTACATCGAGCGCGCAGGCAAGATCTTCCCGGTCGATGCACAGTTCTCCGATGAGACGCACCTGCGTCGCACCATCGACAAGATCGTCGGTCGTGTCGGTCGTCGTGTCGACGAGTCGAGCCCGATGGTGGACGCTCGTCTGCCCGACGGCTCTCGTGTCAACGCGGTGGTTCCACCGATCGCGCTCGACGGCTCGATGCTCACGATCCGCAAGTTCTCCGCCGACCCGTTCACCGCCAAGGATCTCATCTCTTTCGGCACGATGACCGAGAAGGTCCGTGACTTCCTCGACGCGTGCGTCAAGGGCCGGCGCAACATCATCATCAGCGGCGGCACGGGCTCGGGTAAGACGACGACGCTCAATGTCATCAGCTCCTTCCTGCCGCACGACGAGCGCATCGTCACCATTGAGGACGCCGCCGAGCTCCAGCTGCAACAGCAGCACGTGCTGCGCCTGGAGGCTCGCCCGGCAAACATCGAGGGCCGCGGTCTTGTCTCCATCCGCGAGCTCGTCAAGAACTGCCTGCGTATGCGCCCCGACCGCATCATCGTCGGTGAGATCCGTGACGGCGCCGCGCTCGACATGCTCCAGGCCATGAACACGGGCCACGACGGGTCGATCACGACGGTGCACGCCAACACCCCCCGAGACAGCCTTGCGCGTCTCGAGACGATGGTGCTCATGGCGGGCATTGAGCTGCCCGTTCGCGCCATCCGCGAGCAGGTCGCGGGAGCGGTCGACCTCATCGTGCAGCAGTCACGTCTCAAGGACGGCTCACGTCGCATCGTCGCGATCTCCGAAGTCGTCGGCATGGAGTCGGACGTCATCACGCTCCAGGACATCTTCACCTTCAACTACGGGGCCGGTCGCGATGAGAACGGCCGCTTCCTCGGCACTCTCATGCCCACCGGCATCCGCCCGAAGTTCACGTCCGACCTCGCCGACGTGGGTGTCGAGTTGCCCGTCTCGCTCTTCTCTCGGTCAGTACTCTGATGCGCACGACCTGTCGGCGCGTCTCAGGGCAGATCGCGGTTGCGCTCGTCCTCGTCGTCCTACCCGCAGGAATAGCACACGCGGCCGGGGGGCCCGTCAGCGCTCGCATGACGGCCGTTACCGACATCGGGTTAAGCCTTCAGATCAATGTGGGCGCTGATGCTCCTTCCCCTTCGCCGACGAGCCGCCCACAACCTGCGGCCGCGCTGGTCCCCCGAGCAGCCGGAGTCGACCCGGCCACCGTTGCCGTCACAGACCGGAGTCCCTACATCGCCGCTGGGCTGCTGGCACTCGCGCTCTTCGTCCTCGCGACCGCGCTCGTGCCGACCCGCCAGACCAAGCGAGAGGATCGGGTAGCCGCCATCGATGCCTACGTCCTCGGCGACACGGTCCCTCTGTCGCGACAGGAGCTGAAGGCGGCCCAGAGCACCATCACAACGCAACTGCTCGACATGGGCGACCGGGTCATGAAGGACCGCAAGTCGACGAGCAAGACGATGGCCCTCATCGAACGGGCCGACTTACCCTTCCGAGCCGGCGAATGGCTGGTCCTGCGAGTCATCGCCATCGTCGTAGCTGCGGCCGTCGGCATGGTGCTCGCGGGTCAGGGCAAGGTCGTCGGTCTCGTCATCGGTGCCGTCCTGGGGTTGCTCCTCATGCCGCTGGGTCTCCGCTTCAAGGCCGCCCGTCGCGCCCGGAAGTTCGAGGCGCAGTTGCCTCAGATCCTGCTCCTCATCTCGACCAGCCTCCGCAGCGGTTTCGGTCTGCCGCAGTCCCTCGACGCCGTCGCGCGCGACGCGGCAGAGCCTGCCGGCAAGGAGTTCAGCCGCGCCCTCGCCGAGACCCGCATCGGCACCGACATCTCGGACGCACTCGAACGGGTTGCGGTGCGGATGGAGAGCAAGTCGATGAACTGGGCGGTCATGGCAATCCGCATCCAGCGCCAGGTAGGCGGCAACCTGGCCGACACACTGCGCACGACCGCCGGCACACTGCGCGAGCGGGAGTCGCTGCACCGTCAGGTGGCGACGCTGTCCGCCGAAGGGCGCTTGTCGGCGTACATCCTCGTCGCAATGCCGATCTTCATCTTCGTTTACATGACGCAAGTCAACTACGGATACGTCAGCCTGCTCTGGACCACCACCGTGGGTCTGTTCATGAGCGTGGGTGGTCTCGTGTCCCTTGGGGTCGGCATCGTATGGATGCGTCAAGTTGTGAAGATCGAGGTGTGACCTGACCATGGGTGTCATCTACGTCGCCGCTGCCATGCTTGCCATCGGCCTGATCCTTGCCGTGCTCAGTTTGGACCTCAGTGGCGGCGAGCCACGCGGCGTTGCAAAGTCCCTCATGCTCGTCGATCACCAGGTGGACCGTCGCGAGGTGGTGACCACCGAGTTGGCCGCCAGGGACCGGCTCCTTACCCCGATCCTCGACCGCACCAAGGGTTTGGCCCGCGCCCTATCCCCGGGAGGGGCAGACGACCGGTACACGAAGATGCTCGACCAGGCCGGCAACCCGGCTAGCTGGACGGTTGAACGCATCTTGGGGCTCAAGGGCGCGGCTCTGTTGGTCGGTATCGTGCTCGGCGCCTTCTACGGGAAGTTTCAACTGCCGAATGCCCTCTTCGACGCCCTGATCGGCGGCGCAGCGCTCTTCTTCCTGCCGGATCTGCTCATCAAGAACGTGGCGCAGCGTCGCCAGGAGCAGACGAGCAAGAGCCTCGCCGACGCCCTCGACATGCTCAGCGTGTGTGTCGAGGCAGGCCAGGGTTTCGACGCGGCGCTGCTCCAGGTGGCGCGAAACGTCGACGGCCCGATTTCCGGCGAGTTCGCCCGCGTGCTCTCCGAGATTCAGATCGGCAAATCCCGGGGCGAGGCGTTCAGCTCCATGGGCGACCGCGTCAGCCTGTCGGAGGTCAAGAACTTCATCACCGCTCTCGTCCAGGCCGACAGGCTCGGCTTGCCAATCGCCGGCGTCTTGCGCGAACAGACCGTCAACATGCGCTTGGTCCGCCGCCAGAAGGCTGAGGAGCAGGCTCAGAAGGTCACGATCAAGATCCTTTTCCCGCTGATGTTCTGCATCCTCCCCGCCCTCTTTATCGTCATCATCGGGCCTGGCGGCATCCGGATGATGCAGGCCTTCGGGGGCTGACGGGCCGTGCCCGTCGCTGCTGACGCGCAGGTCCGAGTCGCCGATGACCCGTCGGCGGCCTCTCCCGTGGGCCAGATCGCCTGGTTGTTGCCAGCCATTTCCTTGGCGATATTTGCGCTGAAGCCTCTCGGGCCTGTCAAAGACCCAGACGCCTACTGGCACATCCTCGCGGGGGAGCACCTCCTGCAGACGGGCCAGTTCGTCCTCGCTGATCCCTTCGGCGCTGCGACCGACAAGATCTGGATTCTCAACCAGTGGCTGCCCGAAGTGCTTATGCACTGGGCGTACGCGGCCTATGGGCTCCCGGGCGTCGCCTGGCTGCTCTGTCTGGGGTCCTTCCTTGTCGGACTCGCGGTATATGCCGCGTGTCGGCGCCGGTCGTCCGCTCTAGTGACCGCTCTCGTCCTCGCCGTTGTCTTCGTCGCGCTCACCGGGAGTCTCTCGCCGCGTCCCCAGCTGGTCACGTTTGCCCTGACGGCGGTTACGACGAGCGCATGGTTGCTGACGCGTGCGGACCGTCGTGTTCGGTGGTGGCTGGTGCCACTCACTTGGCTCTGGGCGTGCAGTCACGGCATGTGGTTCATGGGTCCGCTCGTCGGCGGCGCCGTCGTGTTGGGGATGGTTTTGGAGCGTCGAGTCACGTCGCGCGAGCTTGCCCGGTTGACACTCGTGCCGCTCCTCTCCGTAATTGTCTCGGCAGGGACACCCACAGGCCCGCTGCTCTTCGCCTCCCCCTTCCAAGTGCATGGTGTGACTGCGTTGATCAGCGAGTGGCAACCACCGGGTGCGACGGACCCGGCTCTGATCGCCGCGTTGCTCTTGATCGTCGTGGTTGTCGTCGATCAGGTGGCCCGGGGGAGTTGTGATTGGACGCTCGCGCTGGTCACCGTGCTTGCGCTCGTGCTCGCCGTCTCGTGGTCGCGCACAACCGGGCTCGCTGCGGTCATCATGGCCCCTCTGGCGGCCACCGCGATCCAGCGACTCACGGGAGGAATCTGCTTCCGCGGCGGCCGGCGCGAGCGGCTGGCCGTACTGGTGTCGGGGTTCTTGAGTCTGCTGCTCGCCGGAGTGCTCGTCCCGACGGCAGCAGCGCGACCGGCCCTCGGACCGAACGGTCTTGACGCTGCGCTGGGCCATCTGCCCAGCGGGACTGTCCTGTGCAACGACCAGAGCGACGGTGGGTGGCTCATGCTCAAGCATCCGGGCCTGCGCCCAACCATGGACACTCGTGTCGAGCTCTATACGGTGGATCGCATCAAGGCGTACCTCGGCTTTATGGCTGCGGATCCCGGGTGGCAAAGTTACCTCGCGCACGTCGGATGCTCGTACGCTTTGCTTCCCATCGATGCAGCGGTCCTCCCGGCTATGCGCGCTACCGGCGAGTGGTCGATCGCCGGGGAAGCTGACGGTTACGTTCTCCTGGGGTCGAAGCACTGAACTGAGTGCGGCGGGGCCGCGCCGCCGAAGCGTACGCATTCACCTGAGCCCATCGGCCGCTTCTCGCGTCATCCTGTCGAGACCCGCACGACCTCTGCCGCCCCAGACACATCCTGCCGATTGTCGGGTTCCGTGTTCCACATGAGCCGCGGGATGGCCGCCAGGATCGTGAGGGAGGGGGCGCCTGCGAAGACCGGGGTTGCCAGGAGAAGAGCGACTGCCACAGGCCATCGCTGCCCCTTCCGGGCAGCGATGACCACGACCGTGACAGCGAGTGCACTCCGAAGAATGAGCGTCGTGGCGCTGCCTCCGGCGTTCGTAGCGAGAAATAGAAGCCAGTGAGCCCAGGCTGTCGGGTTCAGAACCGTCGATATCGCAACGATCAAAGCGGTGGCCCCCATCGATCCAGCAAATTGACGCCATTGCCGCCGCGCGGCGAACCACAACGATCCGAGACCAAAAATCGGCTTGGTGAGGACCATCGCCGACCACATCCACGGTCGGGCAAAGCTCGCGACAAGTGCGACGCCCAGAAAGCCCAGGACGTTTCCTATGACGATCTCTGGCGCACACCAAAGGATGAGAGGCAATGCCCATCGCCACCCCAGGGGACGCAGAAGCCACCCGAAGGCTGCCGTCTCCGCAGTGACCCACAAAGTCAAGAACGCGGGCCACGGAAGCCACGTAAGTGGGCGAATGAGCTGTGCAAAGGCAGGCGAGTAGAGAAAGGCATCATTGTGGTTCGGCGCGATCTCGTAGGCGACATACCAAGACTGTCCCGTGAGCCAGTAGGCATGGGCGTCGCCACCAAGTCGGTCCCGCGCCACGTAGTAGGACACGCTCACGAAGACAAGGTAGGCGCCGGCTAACCAGAGCATCGCTATAACGGGCGCCTCGACCCGTCTGGGCAACCTTGGGCTAGACGGACTGAATCGCCGCAGCGAGGCGCCGGACTCCGAGCCCCCAAGAGACATAATGCTCATTCTGCTCGAATGGTGAGGTCTGCATAGAAGAACGGCACAACCACCTCCCTTCTTCTCGAGGCAACGCAAGCGTCCGTCATGGGGTCGCAATCCGGAGATCTGTCCCGATCGGCCTTGGTCGGCAGGCCGAGACGCGCGTCGCGAACGCCGGGGTGCCCCCCAGTCGACAGGTTCCGCTCCACCTCGATAGCGCTGCTGCGCGGCTCTCACGGGGAAGAAAACGACTAATCGGACACCGGCAGAAGCGAACTCATCGAGGTCCTATGTTTGGCCTACCGGTCGGGGGACCGGTGACTGTGGCATAGGTGGGGGAAACGACCATGCACGAGCAACCGGGGTGGCTCTACGTCGGGGACGGGTGGCTGCGCTTCCGCGACGCCGACGGCTGGACCGACCAGTATCTGTCGGCCGAGTTGGTCCGCGGCTCCGACTGGCCGCCACCCGCGCCGGACGCTCGGTCTCAGGCCCAACCTCAACATGGTGCAGATGATTTGGCGGAAACCGCCGGTCCGTCCTCGTCAATGCGCGTTTCAGGCGCGCGCAGGCTACTGGGACCCGGACGGCGGCACATTGGACGGCACCGCGCCAGGACCTGACGTTGGCGCCATGACCCGTCAGTCGGCCGCAATCGCGCGGCCATGCTCGCCGTCTTCGGTGGGCGGGTCTTGTCGTCGTATGCCGTGGGGTTGTGTCTTTCTTGCGGGATTCCTTGGTGTTTGGCCGGGTTTGTCTTGCGTTCGGCCCGCCAGAGTTCTGGATGTCGGGAGGAAACCCCGACCCGCAGCCTCCCGGCCCGATCCGGCCGGACTCACACCAGGAGCAGTCACCATGGGCGTCGCCACCTCGAAGAAGCACGGCAAGAAGAACACCTCGGGCAAGGTCCTGGCCTCGGTGGCGCTCGTGGCCGCCGCGGCCGGTGTCGCCGGCCTGGGCACCTGCCTGGGCACCT
>NZ_JBFRFG010000022.1:0-59264 GCF_052114705.1 Terrabacter sp. 2YAF2 | reverse complement strand
CTGCGAGACCCCGTACGTGCGGGCAACCTCGGACTGCGAGGAACCGGCCAGGACGGCTGTGATGACAAGACGACGCTTCGACACCACCGACCCTGCCGGATCCGGTTATGCCGATGACCTGCGACACGCCATTCCGATGTCCTGAGACAKCCCATTCCGATGTCCTGAGATCGGACACTTCACCTGCAACCCAGTGCCACGAGAGGCCCTGACCGGCGGAAACGCCGGTCAGGGCCTCTCGCGTGTACCCCGGAGGGGTACGTTGCGCTTCGGATCCCGAAGGCGATTCCGCAGGACCCTGACCTGCGGAAACGCGGCGGCCGGATCGCTCTGCGGGAAATGCGTGGGGAAATCCGGCCGGCCACAGGGCGCATGCGCGCGGTCCAGACGCTCTGACCTGCACTGACATGGGGAAGGGGTATCCAACAGCACCGGTTCTCTGCACCGTCGCCAATGGGCTTGGCGCCTTTCCCGACGCGTTAGCGCTCTGCGCCTGTCGACGGCAGCTGCCGTTGACAGCTGCCGTCGACAGCGCCGCCCACCGCCATGCCGTCGGCCTGTCATCCCGTCGTGTGTTGTTCTCCGGGCTCTGACCTGCGGCGAGGAGTTTCGTTCGGTTGCGGGCGCAAGGACGTCAACCCCGAGCCTGTCGTCCGTTCGTCGGCCACGCGGGGTCTGGAGAGGCAACGCCGTCGCCCCCGTCCGGCGACTGTGGCGTCGCAGGACGGGGCACGAGCACCGATGAGAGGCTCGGGTCCGGCTTCAGTGCGTGGGTACGGCGGCAGCGAGCGCGCGCTTCTCGGCTGGCGAGGGGGTGAATCCGGAGGACAGCTCGGCCTGCAGCGTCTGGGTGTCCAGGGCACCCTGCCACCGTGCCACGGCGATGCAGCACACGATGTTGCAGATCGTGCTCGTCAGCGCCCTGGCCTCGCTCATGAAGCGGTCGATCCCGACGATGAGCGCGACGCCGGCCACCGGCACGTTCGGCATCACGGTGAGGGTGGCGACGAGGGCGACGAATCCACTACCGGTGACGCCTGCAGCGCCCTTGGAGGTCAGGAGCATCATGCCGAGCATCAGCAGGATCTGGGTCCAACCGAGGTGGATGTCGCAGGCTTGTGCGATGAACAGGGAGGACAGTGTGAGGTAGACGGCCGTGCCGGTGAGGTTGAAGGAGTAGCCCGTCGGCACCACCAGTCCGACCACCCCTCGGTCGCAGCCGAGTCGCTCGAGCTTGGAGAGGAGTCGGGGGAGCACCGGTTCGCTGGACGAGGTGGCCAGCACGATGAGGATCTCGTCACGGAAGTACTTGAGCACCTGTAGCAGGCTGAAACCGGTGATCCTCGCGACCGTGCCCAGTCCCACGAGGACGAACACGAGGCAGGCTGCGTAGAAGGCGAGGATGAGCATCCCGAGGTTGCCGATGGAGTGGGCGCCGTACTTGCCGACCGTGAACGCCATGGCGCCGAAGGCGCCGACGGGGGCGACCTTCATGAGGAACCCGAAGACGACGAAGAGCACCCGGTTGAAGCTGGTGATGACGTCGAGGGCAGGCTTCCCCGCGCCGCCGAGCTTGGTGAAGGCGAAACCGCACAAGGTAGCGATGAGCAGCACCGGCAGGATCTCCCCATCGGCGAACGCACCGACGAACGTGGTGGGGATGAGGCCAAGGAGGAAGTCGGCGGGCGTGTTGTGCTGGGCCTCGCTCGAGTACTTGGCCGAGACGCTCGGGTCGAGGTGGGCCGGGTCGACGTGCATGCCGGTGCCCGGATGGAGGAGCAGGACCGAGGCGAGCCCGAGTGCGAGGGCCAGGGCAGTGAGGACGTAGAAGAGCCCGAGCGAACGGAGGAGGGTGGGGCCCACTCGCTTGGCATCGGACATCGAGGTGATGCCGCTGACGATGGTGCCGAAGACGATCGGGGCGATCATGAACCTCACCAGCTTGACGAACGCGTCGCCGAGCGGCTTGAGGTTGGTGCCCAGGTCGGGCCACAGGGCTCCGACGAGGACTCCGAGGGCGACACCGATGAGGACCTGGACGTACAGGTGCCCGAGGATGGTTTTGATCTTCATTGAAAAAACTTCCTGGGTCGGCACCCCTCTGATGAGAGGGCATGTTTGGTGAAGCGGTGTCGCCTAAGCCACGGTTCGAGCAACCTCGATGTGGGCGGTGGCGAGCTGACGGGCGGCGCGGTCGAGCACGACCTCGATGACGTTGCCGGCGTCGTCGGTGACGACCTCGGTCGTGACCACGCCTGCGGGCGTGCCGATGCGGAGCCAACGGCCCTCGCCGGGTGTCGACGCCCGCGCGAGGCTCGTCGCCACAACCGAGCCGGCAACGGCGGCCGCCGCGGAGACCGCCACCGCCGAGGTGAGGCCGATCGCGGGATGCGGCGCCAGCATCGAGAGCATGCGCACCCGCAGGTCGTGGCTGTCCTCGGGGACCAGGGTCCCGTCGGACGCGGTGTAGGTCCCGGCTGGCGCAACGAGGCCGACCTTTGGGATGGCGTTCTGCGGGGGAGCGCCTGGGGGTCGAAGTCCCATGACCACTCCCGCTGCCGCACGGACCTCGAGGAGCCGGGGGAGGGCGTGTGCCAGACCGTCCGTCATCGAGGACAGGTCCACTCCAAGGTCGCCGGCGGGCACGAAGACCGCCGGGGCCCCGGCGTCGAGCATGGTGGCCGCCAGCGACCGACCGTCCACCGAGACCGCGAGCCGGTCGACAGCCTTGCCGGTCGGCAGCAGCATTCCCGTGGACTGGCCCCACGGGGCGTGGAAGGACAGGCGGACCGGCACGCCGGGGGCCGCGCTGCCGGGAACGCGTGCCTGTCCGGCCGTGGGGACGCGCCGGAGGGGAGTCGCGATCGTTCCGGTGAGCACTGCCCCGGTGTTGAGGTTGCGCATCCTGACGCGCGTAGCGACGTCTCCGGCGCGCACGATGCCGGCCTGCACTGCATACAACGCGATCGCCGTGGCGCAGTTGCCACAGTTCGACCCCAGCTCCACCGTGGGCACCCCGATGCCCACTTGGGCGAAGAGGTAGTCAAGATCCGTGGGTCCGTCCGGCGTCGCGGTGACGATGGCGGCCTTCGAGGTCGTCGAGGTGCCGCCACCGACGCCGTCGAGCTGTCGCGCGTCGGCTGCGCCGAACGCATCGGCCAACAGCTGGAGCATCTCCTCGCGACTGCTGGCGTGACGGGCGACGTCCTCGGCATCGAAGAGCCAGCACTTGCTGGTTCCGCCTCGATACCAGTGACCACGGAGCTGCACGGTGGCCTCCTTCCTCGGAGAGGCCCTTGCCRGCCTCTGGTCCCTCAACGATCGCCATCGCGAGGCTTCAGCACAATCGGTAAAGAGTGGAGGAGTATCCATCTTTGCTAAACTCGCCGTATGCTTGACCTTGACCTGCGACGGCTCCGGCTGCTGCGCGAAGTGAGCCGGCTCGGGTCGCTGACGGCGGCCGCGGCAGAGATGTCGTTCACCACGTCGGCGGTGTCCCAGCAGGTGACGAAGCTCGAGCGCGAGATGGGGGTTGCCCTGCTGGAGCGGCACCCGCGCGGCGCGGTGCTGACCGAGGCCGGACGGGCGCTGCTGCGCTATGCCGACGACATCGACCGGATCATCGAGGCCGCGCGTGCCGAGATGGACGAGTTCGCCGGACTGCGCCGTGGCCAGCTCCGAGTGGGGACCTTCCCCACCGTGGGAGCGTCCCTCATGCCTGAGGTCGTGCTGGCCTTTCGGGCGCGCCACCCCGAGGTGGCCGTCACGGTTGTCAGCGCCCGGCGCGCCGGCCTCATCGACAGGCTGAAACGCCGCGACATCGAGCTGACGCTGCTGTGGGACTACCCGTGGCAGCGCATCAAGGACGAGGAGCTCGCGACCGTCACGCTCATGAGCGACCCGACACTTCTCCTCCTGCCTCGGGAACACGAGCTCGCTCACGCCCGCGCCGCGCGCGTGGAGGACCTCCGTGACCAGCAATGGATCGTTCGTGACGAGCACCCGGTCGCCGACGTCCTGCGCCGCCTCTGCCAGGCTGCCGGCTTCGAACCCAGCGTCGCGTTCGCCGCGAACGACTACCAGGAGACCCAGGGCATGGTCGCGGCCGGTATCGGGATCGCCCTCGCTCCTCAGCTGGCCCTGAGCGCGCTGCGCCCCGATGTCGTCGCCGTCCCGCTCGAGAGCTCCCCGAGCCGCAGGATCCTGCTGGCACAGCTGGCCGGTCGACACCTCAGCCCGTCGGCTCAGCAGGCCACCGAGGTCTTCCGCTCCATCGCGGGTGCCAGACGGACGACCGCTTGAGGTTCTCCAACCATCCAAAAGGGGAGCAGTCTCAGCCTCGGGCTCGGGGGTCAGGGGTAGCCGGCTGCAGCATCAGAACCTGCAAACGGCCGGCTCCTGCCGGTCGACGCCCGACCGGACTCGCTCCGTTGGAGTGACGACATCGTGGCCCTCAACCGGATCCAGTCGTTCGACTCGACGTTCGGTGTCGAGGTGACGGACTCGATCTCGCTGCACCGTGAGACGGCCAACGGCATGATGACGCTGGACGTCCCGGCGCAGGCACCGGTCCCGATCTTCGACGACAGCGACCCCAACCGCTACTACGACACCGCCAACCTTGGCGGCAGCATCAAGGTCGCGGGCGCCGGCGTCACGATCAAGGTGTTGCAGAGCAACAGCACCGGCAAGATGAGGGTGAACGACTGAGCCGACGCGCGTTCGGGCACCGCGTCGACCGCCAACATCCGCCCGCGCACCTCACCGGGCGGGAGCCGTGGGCGCATGCACTCCGTCCGTCCGCACGAGGTCCCCGTCCAACCCGCTGTTCGAAGGGGTCACTGTGTCGCGGAGCAGCTGCCGCTCGACGCCGTCCTCAACGCCGACGTGTGAGTTCGGGCCACGCCGGATCGTCGTCGGGCATCCACGCCGGACTCTGGGCGGCGCTCTGGTCCGGCGCCAGCCAGGAGTGCTGCTCCGCCAGACCGAGCGCGATGTCGATGAGGCTGGTGGTCGTGGCAGCGACATCGTCGGTGCGCCATGCCAGTGACCATGGGTAGTACGGCTGCAGCTCTTCTGGCCAGAACATCAGCATCCCGGCTTCGACGTATTTCTCTGCGTAGCTGAGGAACTCGAGGTAGCGGACGCTCTTGGGGGCCCGCTGCGCATGGGCCAGACAGAAGCTGAAGGCGCCGGGGGTCCCAAGCCAGCGCATCTCGAGACCGAGTCGCTCCTGCAGGGCGGTGAGGTACTGCCCGTGCGCGTTGTAGGTGCCCGAGTGCGGGGGATCGCCGAAGACGTGCAGGGGCCGATCGTGAAAGGACGCCGTCGGCGGAGGGTCCTCGTCGCCCGACCCCACGACCACCAGCGGCTCCAGCCGAAGGAGCCGGTGACGCCAACCGCTCGGATGGGCGACCTGCATGCGGGGAGTGACGCGGAGAATAGCGACATCGAGGCGCCCGCGCAGAAGAGCGTTGAGCTGCGTGATGCTGTCCATCGCGTGCTCGCGCAGCTGGATGTCCGGCTGGGCCTGGGCGAATGCGTCGGCGACCATGCGGCTGGTCGACAGCTCGAAGACGTGGGCGATGCTCACGGTGTTCCGACGGGCAGGCTGTGCCATGCTGTCCGCCAGCGTGAGCAGGCGCCTGGCGTCGGCGAGGAACTGCTGACCCCGTGCCGTGAGGGCGACATGCCGGCTGTCGCGAACCAGGAGGTTCTCGCCCAGCTGGTCCTCGAGCTTGCGGATCTGCTTCGACAGGGCGGGCTGGCTGACGAACAGCTGAGCGGCCGCCCGACCGAAGTGAAGCTCGTCGGCGACGGCGACGAAGTAACGCACAAGCCGTAGGTCCAGCTCCATGCGAGCTCCTCCGCGCGGTCGCGGCGCCGGGTAGGTCAGGGCCGGCTGCGATCTCACCACGTTAGTGATCCCTCGGCCCTTGAGGAAGGCACTGCGGTTATCGATCCGGGCGCAAGAGGTCTTGGACGCCAGCCAGGGTCCGCCGTCAGCCTTGGGGCTGCCGCACCGTGCGGCACGCCGGTCCCTTCCGGTGCACAGACGTCGTCGAAAGGCATGTCATGACCCAAGCCCAGCGTCCCGTCGTCTTCGTCCACGGCCTCTGGCTCCACGCCACAAGCTGGGGTTCCTGGGTCGAGGTCTTCCGAGAGTCCGGCTACGCCCCCGTCGCCCCGGGGTGGCCCGGGGAGGCCGAGAGCGTCGAGGGGGCGAGGCAGCGTCCTGACGATGTCGCCGGCCTCGGGATCGACGATGTCACCGAGCACTATGCGTCGATCATCGACGCCCTTCCCGAGGCGCCGGTCCTCATCGGCCACTCGTTCGGCGGGCTGATCGCCGAGAAGCTGCTCGGGCAGGGCAAGGCCGCTGCGGCCGTCGCCATCGATCCCGCCCAGATCAAGGGAGTCCTGCCGCTACCGCTAGCTCAGCTGCGCGCCGGACTGCCGGCACTCGGCAATCCCACCAACCGTAACAAGGCTGTCTCGCTGACCGCCAAGGAGTTCCGCTTCGGGTTCGGCAACGCTGTCAGCGAGGAGGAGTCGGACGCGCTCTTCGAACGGTGGACCATTCCCTCCCCGGCCAAGCCCCTGTTCCAAGCGGCGGCGGCCAACTTCTCGCTGCACTCGGAGGCCGCTGTCGATACCGACAACAACACGCGCGGCCCGCTCCTGCTGATCTCAGGTCTCGAGGACCACACCGTCCCTGACGTCGTGACGCGGTCGACGCTCAAGCAGTACCGCAAGTCGACCGCCATCACCGAGATACGGCAGTTCGAGGGCCGCGGGCACTCGCTCACCATCGACTCCGGGTGGGGCGAGGTCGCCAAGGCGGTCCTCGGCTGGCTCGACGAGCACGGGCTCTGACCCGTGGACCTCGGTCTGGCCGGAAAGGTCGCCATCGTCACGGGTGCGAGCAAGGGCATCGGCCTTGCGATCACCAGAGTGCTGGTCGACGAGGGCGTCGTCGTCGTGGCAGGTGCCCGGGACGCCTCAGCAGACCTCGACGCGCTGAGCAGGTCCGGGACGGTGACCTACGTCGCCGTCGACCTCAGCGAACTTGATGGGGTCGCTCACCTCGTCGACGCGGCCGCCGGGCTGGGCCGCCTGGACATCCTCGTGAACAACGTCGGCGCAGTCACGCCCCGTCTAGATGGCTTCATCGCGGTCACCGACGAACAGTGGGCGACGTCGTACAGCCTCAACCTCATGGCCGCGGTCCGGACCACCCGCGCGGCGCTGCCCATGATGCTCGCTCGCGGTCACGGCGCCATCGTTTCCACGAGCTCCGTCAACGCGACTCTGGCGGACCCGTCCGTCATCGACTACAGCGCAGCCAAGGCTGCACTGCGGAACTTCAGCAAGTCCCTGTCCAAGGAGCTCGGGCCGCACGGCATACGCGTCAACACCGTCAGTCCCGGACCGGTGTCCACTGAGCTCTGGCTCGGCACCGACGGCGTCGCTGCGGCTGTGGCCGCTCGACAGGGCACCGACCCGTCCTCCGTGGCCGCCGCCGCAGCACGCGACTCGGTGACCGGACGCTTCACCCGGCCAGATGAGGTGGCGAGGCTCGTCGCCTTCCTGGCCAGTGACGTCGCCGGCAACATCACCGGAGCGGACGTCACGATCGACGGCGGACTGATCCCCACCAGCTGAGCAGGCCTTGTCCGAGAGGCCACACCTGGTGACTGGCTACCAGCTTCGGCAGGTGCACAGGCCCTCTCTGAACAGCCTCCCGACCGCTTCGTCACGTCCCACATCGGTGGATCCGGCAAAGGACTGCCCGCTAGGAAGCGGGGAGCGGCCCCGAAGGGGTCGGGGCCCGACGCCCCGGTTCGCGTCGAACGTCGACGGCTGAGGTCCACTCTCTGTAGGGAATCTGTGGGGATGTTTGGGCCGGTGACGCGCTGACGCTGGTCAGTCAATCGCATTGTCAGGACTGTAAATCCGTCGCGAGAGCTACGAAGGTTCGAATCCTTCACCTGCCACCCAGTGCCACGAGAGGCCCTGACCAGCGGAAAACGCCGGTCAGGGCCTCTTGCATGTGGGGAGGACGTCGGTGGCGCTGAACCGACGGGCTGCTGGGCCGTTCCCATCGAGCTGGTCAGCTCTTGGGGGGTGCGGCTCACTCGGTGTGCCGTTGTGCAGCGGTTCTGGCCCTGGGGGCGCGGGCCCTAGGGGAGCTCCGCCGAGGCGCCGACCGATTCGCCGGCTCGCCGGTTCTCCGTCTCCGTCTCTGTTTCCGTCTTCGCCTCGCGGTCGAGCTGGGTGCGCGGCATGAGGAGCAGGGCCGCCATGGCGAGGACACAGCAGCCGACGATGTACCAGCTGATCCCGGTGCTCGAGTGGGTCTTGGCGAGGATGGCGGCCGCGATCAGCGGCGCGGGACCACCGGCGATCACTGAGGCGAGCTGGTAGCCGACGCCGGCGCCGCTGTAACGCAGGTTGGTCCCGAAGCTCTCGGCGATGAGCGCTGCCTGGGGGCCGTACTGCATGTCGTGGAAGATCAGGGACAGCACGATGGCCAGGAGCACGAGCCCGGAGGACTTGGTGTCGAGCAGGCCGAAGTACGGGAAGGCGTACAGCGCCGTGCAGACGATGCCGAGGCCGTAGATGAGTCGCCTGCCGAACAGGTCGGAGAGGTGACCGAAGAACGGCACGCTGACGAGTCCGAGGGCGGCGGCGACGAGGGTGTAGTTCAGCAGCTGGCCTTTCTGCAGCTCGAGGTGCTCGGTGCCGTAGGTGAGGACAAAGGTGATGAAGAGGTAGAACGGCGCCTGCTCGGAGAGCCGCACGAAGGCGGAGGTGAAGATCTCCATCGGGTGCTCCTTGAAGACCTGGAGCAGCGGTTGCCGGACCACCGCGTCGGACTTCTTCACCTCGGCGAACTGAGGGCTCTCGACCACGCGGAGCCGGACGTAGAGCCCGACCAGAACCAGCACGAAGCTCACGAGGAAGGGCACTCGCCAACCCCAGCTGGCGAAGGCGTCATCGCTCATGACCCCACTCATGAGCTTGATCATCGCCGTCGAGAGCAGCAAGCCGATGGGGACGCCGAGCTGCGGCCAGCTCGCCATCAGGCCGCGTCGCTTGGGGCTTCCCCACTCCATGCTCATCAGGACCGATCCACCCCACTCGCCACCCACGCCGATGCCCTGTGCGAGTCGCAGCAGCGTGAGGATGATCGGCGCGGCGACCCCGATCGTGGAGGCCGTCGGAAGTACGCCGATGAGGAAGGTGGCGGCCCCCATGAGAAGGAGCGTGGCGACCAGGGTGGCCTTGCGACCGACGCGGTCCCCGAAGTGGCCGAAGATTGCTGCGCCGATGGGGCGCGCGGCGAACCCGATGAACAAGGTGCTGAACGACAGCAGGGTGCCGCTGAGCTTGGAGCTGTCCGGGAAGAACAGGTGAGGGAAGATCAGAGCAGCCGCGGTGCCGTAGAGGAAGAAGTCGTACCACTCGATGGTGGTCCCGATGGTGCTGGCCACCACCGCCCGTCGGCGTTGCGTCGCGGCTGTTTCCCCATGGACCGTGGTTGCGCTCATGCCTTGCTCCTCATCGAGTAAGTGGCTAGGCCACTAGGCCGGTGGTCATGGGCCGAAATGCTTTCCCCTTTGCAGCCACCTGTCAAGGCCCGGCTGAATGCCGATGTCCTTCTCCATTCAGAAATGGAGAAGGACATCGCTCAAGAATTCGAAGACGAAAACTGGGCGAGGAAATGTCGGAGGATCAGACTCGTGCTCCATGCGTAGCGCAACTGCCGGTCACCACACCCGAGGTGTGCTGACCGGCAGCCGGCTCTGCGACCAGGTCAGCAGGGGACGATGTTGTGTTCGGGTCCGAACGGGAACTTCGTGATGTTCTCGGCGCCGTCGGCGCCGACGACGAGGATGTCGTGCTCGCGGTAGCCGCCAGCCCCAGCCTCGCCGTCGAGCACCGTGATCATCGGCTCCATCGAGACGACCATCCCCGGCTCGAGCACGGTGTCGATGTCCTCGCGCAGCTCGAGGCCCGTCTCGCGGCCGTAGTAGTGCGAGAGGACGCCGAAGGAGTGGCCGTAGCCGAAGGTGCGGTTCGGCAGCAGGCCGTGGCCGATGTAGATCTCGTTGAGCTCGGCGGCGATGTCCTTGCAGACCGCACCGGGCTTGATGAGCTCGAGACCGCGACGGTGCACCTGGACGTTGATCTCCCACAGCTCGAGCGAGCGCGCGTCGGGCTCGCCGAGGAACAGGGTGCGCTCGAGGGCCGTGTAGTAGCCGGAGGTCATCGGGAAGCAGTTGAGCGACAGGATGTCGCCGCGCTGCAGCTTGCGGGTCGTGGCCCAGTTGTGGGCTCCGTCGGTGTTGAGGCCCGACTGGAACCAGACCCAGGTGTCGCGGATCTCGGAGTCGGGGAAGGTGCGCGCGATCTCGTGGACCATGGCCTCGGTGCCGATGAGGGCGACCTCGTACTCGCTGATGCCCTCGCGGATCGCGGCCTTGATGGCCTCACCGCCGAGGTCGCCGATGCGGGCGCCGTGCTTGATGACCTCGATCTCCTCGGCGGACTTGACCATGCGCTGGCGCATGGCGTCCTGGGCCACGTCGACGAGCTCGGCGCCGCCCAGCGCGGCCTGGAGCTTGGCGTGCGCGTCGAGCGAGAGCGTGTCGAACTCGACGCCGATGCGCTTTGGCGAGATGCCGCGCTGGGCCAGCGCCTCCTGGACGCCGTGCTGGAAGTTGTCGCGGCGCCAGTCGGTGTAGACGATGTTCTCGCCGTAGCTGCGCCGCCACGGCATACCGGCGTCGATGTTGGCGGTGACGCTGACCTGCTCGGTCGGCGTGACGACGAGTGCGTAGGAGCGGCCGAAGTAGGTGAAGAGGAAGTCCGAGTAGTACTTGATGCCGTGGTAGGAGGTCAGCACGACGGCATCGAGTCCCTTGGCGGCCATGATCTGGCGAAGGCCGGAGAGGCGGCGCTCGAACTCGGCGTCGGAGAAGGTCAGGGGGACCTTCGTGCCGTTGTGCAGCTCCTTGAGCCGCTCGAGCTCGCTGACCGACGTGATGGGAGTGGCGATGGACATGGTGAATCTCCTTCAGGGGGTGGGGAATCCGGGGGCGGTATGGGCCGGGATCAGGGCAGACGCGTCCGGCTCGGTGCTCAGCTCGGAGCCGATCGAGTCGGCCAGCGCGGCAGACGTCCGTTCGAGCAGCAGGCGTCCTGCGCTCTCTGAGGCGGCGGCCGCCGAGGAGAGGCAGCCCGAGATGGGCGTGAGCTCGGCGCGGACGGGGAGCCGGTCGAAGCGGGGGAGCTGCGCCGCCGGCAGGTCCATGACGCGCTCGAGATGGACCAGCTCGGGGTGCAGGTGCAGCATCAGCGAGGTCTCGAGCACGCCGCCGTGCTCGACGTCCCAGCCCGGGAACGTGCCGCGGTAGATCTCCTCGATCGTGGCGTCGTCGACGAAGTCCCAGTAGGAGAGCAGGATCGCCGACACATCGAGACCGCGATGCTGCAGCTCGGTGGTCGCGAGCTCGACCCCCTCGTAGAGGAACTGGTAGTTCTCGAAGTGGCCGTTGAGGAAGACGACCTGACGCGCACCGTGGCGGGCGAACTCGAGGGTGAGCGTCCGGGCGATCGCGATGACGGTCGTCGCGTCGAGGCTCGTCGTGCCGGGCAGGTGGTTGCCGCCGCCTGAGCGCTGCTGCGACTTGTACCCGTAGACGATGGGCGCCGCCACGATGCCGTCGACGGCCTCGGCCAGACGCATGCTCATGGCCTTGGCCAGGAGCACGTCGGTCTGCAGGGGCAGGTGGGGTCCGTGCTGCTCGATCGCGCCGACCGGGACGATGACGGACGCTCCTCGTCCGATCGTCTCGCGGTAGGTGAAGGCGTCGAGCGCCTCCATGAGGACGGTGCTGGGCATGGCTGCTCCTGGGCGGGGGATGGGTCAGCGGGGTGAGGGCCGCCGCTCGGTGTCGAGCGGGTATGCGGTGGGGTGGCCTGTCGTGCCACCCCACCGCGGGTGGTGGGACCGGTCAGGACAGGGCGGCTGTGGGGGCGGCCCCTGCAGCCGCCGGCGCCAAGGCTCCTGCCGGGGCTGCGGCCCTGCCGCCCTCGGGCGCACAGGCGTCGCCGTGGTCGCGCAGGTAGTCCTCGTCGGTGACGGAGGGCTTGATGCCGATGGGAACGCCCTGGTGGATGCGCTCGCGGAACCGGGGGTAGGCGAGGGCGAAGTAGACCGAGCCCGAGGTGACGGTGCCGGCCAGCCAGGAGAGGTCGACCCCACCCATGGCCGTGGCGATGGGTCCCTGGAGGGCGGGCAGCGTGCCGTACATGAACATCCAGGTCATAAAGAGGCCGACGACGAAGGCGATGATGGCCGAGGAGTTGACCGACTTCAGGCGCGAGTCGCGGGGGCTGAGGAAGAGGTAGCCGTAGTCCTTGTGGCGTCGCTCGAACCCGTAGTAGTGGACCGCGATGATGCCGCCCCACGTGGCCACCCAGGCGACGATGGCGCCGAGCCAGTTGTCGAGCAGCGTGGCGAAGTCGGTCGCGAAGAGGAACAGGATGACGGCGCCCATCGACAGCACTCCGACGAGGACGGACAGCCGCTTGCGCGAGATCCGTACGTCGAGCGCCTGGAAGGCGACGCCGAAGGTGTAGAGGTTGATGATGTTCGTGGCGATCGGCCCGTGGATGACGAGCAGGATCACGGGGATGGCGAGGAGGCCGAAGCTCTTGACGACGAGCTGGCCCGGGTCGACCGAGCCGCTGATCGTCGCGAGGCTGGCGCCGAGCAGGCCGAGCCACACGACGGGCAGGAACTGGCCCAGCACCGACGCGGCATACAGCTTGACCTTCGGCACGCCCGTGGAGACGAACCGGGAGTAGTCGGGGGCGTAGGTGAACCACCCGATGCCCCAGCCGATCCCGATGACCGTCATGATCCCCGACATCGCGGCGATGCGCTCGCCACCCTGCAGGACGTGGCCCACCGGGCCGGCGTAGCTCCAGTCGATCGGCAGCTTGGTCCAGGCGATGACGGACATCGCGACGAGGACCAGCAGCGTGGGCGGCATCGTGATGCGCTCGAACTTCGCGATCGCGCTGTAACCGCGGTAGCAGATGGCGACCTGGACGGTCATGATGACGGCGGCGATGGCGATCTTCCACGGCAGGTTGGACTGCGCCGGATCGACCCAGCCGATGAGGCCGAAGAGCGCCATGACCAGGTCGAGGATGACCCAGGTGTTCACCGCGGACCACCCGACGGCGACGATGGCCTGGATGGCCGCCGGCAGGTAGGCGCCGCGCCGGCCGAAGGCCCCCCGGGCGAGCAGCATCCCGGTCGCGCCCGTCTTCTGCCCGAGCAGGACGAAGAAGCCGAAGCCGACCATGCCGATGGCGTTGCCCAGGATGAGCACGATCATCGTGTCCCAGATGCCGAGGCCGAGGCCGATGCCCAGCGCCCCGAGGATCCAGTTGATGGGCGCGACGTTCGCGCCGGCCCAGATCCAGAACTGCCCTGAGACCTTGGTCGTGCGGGCGGACTCCGGAACGGGCTGGAGCACGTCCTCGACGGACTGGGTGACGTCTTCCGAGTGACTCTTGGTGGAAAGGCTCATGTGGGGACTGCTTTCTCGATGGTTCCCCTGCGGATGATTGGCCGGCTGCCGACAACGGTAAGATCTGTCCTCTGCCGGCTCCAGACTCACGGTGTCGCCTCTGGGGGCCTTACCGGGTGACAAAGTGTCACCGCCTCTGGGATCCTGACCGGTATGTCCCTGCTTCTGAGCGAGATCCTCGCCAGCGGCGTCCTCACCGCGGGCGCACCCCAGGTGGTCGCCGGCGAGCGCGCGGTCGACACGACACGCGTCCGGTGGGTGCACTCCAGCGAGGTGCTCGAGATCGCACCGCTCCTGTCGGGGGGCGAGCTGCTGCTCACCGGCGGCGTGGCGCTCCTCGCGCTCAAGCCGGCCGCGCAGGTCGAGTACGTCTGGAGCCTCGCGTCGCGAGGTGTCGCCGCCCTGGCCGTCGAGACGGCCGGGTCCGGGCGGCACCTGCCGGCCGAGCTGGTCGCGGCGGCGGAGGAGGCCGGTCTGCCACTGCTGGAGCTGCGCCAGGTCGTCCCCTTCGTCGAGGTCGCGGAGGAGGTGAACCGCCGCGTCGTCTCCGCCCAGGTGGCGGCCCTGCGCATCGCCGACCAGCTCTCACAGGCGCTCACCGAGCGCCTCGCGAGCTCCGGAACCGCCCTGGAGCCGTTGCTGGCGGTCATCGCCGAGACCCTCGGCGTCCACGTCCGCGTGCTCGACACCCGCGGTGGCCTGCTCGGGCAGGCCGGGCCCGAGCAGCCCCCGGAGGCCCGATCGCTGGGTGCGGAGCTGGCCGTGAGCGGGATCGGCGTTGCCCAGCTCGAGCTGGTCGGGGGCGACGATGCCGACGTGGAGACGCTGGAGACGGTGCTGGCGCGAGTGCGCAGCATCGTCGCGCTGGCCCTCGCGCGGCACAGCCGGCCGAGTCTGACCAGGCTCGCCGAGGACGAGCTGGTGCGGCTCATCGGTGCCGGTGGGGGAGGGGAGCGCCTCCTCGAGCTGAGCCAGGCAGGCGGGGTCGATCCGGAACAGCCCCTGGTCATGGCGGTGGTGCGCCGTCCGGCCGACGGGCACGTCGACACCGAGCAGCGCACCCGACGCGCCCTCCCCTCGACCCTCGTCGTGGCGCACGGGGAGTGGCTGGAGATCCTCATGCCCCTGCGCGCGGCCACCCAGGCCGAGCGGGCCCGGGCCCTCATCGCGTTGCGGACAGCCGTCGCGGGCACCGGCCTGACCGGCGCCCTCGGGCCCACGGCCGCGACGGTGCGCCAGGCGTCGTTCTCGCTGGCGGAGGCCCGCACGACGTGGCGGCTCGGCCGATCGTCGAAGGGCACGGACGCCGTCTACGACGCGTCCGACTTCCTCGTGGAGCGGATGGCCGAGCGGTCGCTGTCGCGTGGCGTCGTCGACGCCCTCGTCGAGGAGGCCCTCGGCGAGCTGGTCCGGCTCGACCAGCGGTCCGGAGGCGAGCTGGTGCGCACCCTCGACGTGTGGATCTCCACCGGGTGCAACGCGACGGAGTCGGCGCAGATCCTCTTCCTCGAGCGGCAGTCGCTGCACAAGAGGCTGCGCCGGATCTTCCAGGTTCTGGGTGGCGACCCGCGAGGTCGGGGGCAGCTCGCGGCGCTCGCGCTCGCGCTCAGGCTGGTCCGCGGAGGCGCCCAGCTGCGCGACGACCCCCGGCCCTGACGGCTCGCAGTCGTCAGAGGACCGCCCGGATGGCCTCCTCGAAGTGCTCGACGTGCGAGGCGGCCAGCGCCGCCGCGCCGTCGGCGTCCTTGGCCACGATCGCCTCCAGCAACGTGACGTGCTCCTTGATGTGCTCCGACACCGAGGGGAGCCGCTCGAGCACCAGGCACCAGATGCGCGTCGCCAGGTTGTCGAGCCGGACGAGTGTCTCCTCGAGGTGGGGGTTCTCGGCCGCGCGGTAGATCAGCCGGTGCACGTCGATGTCGTACTCCATCAGCGGCCGCTTGTCCTCGGGCTCGTCGCCCATCGACGCGATCTGTCGGGCCTTCTCGGCCAGCTCGGCGCGCATGTCGGCGCGCGCGACGCTGGCGGCCCGCCGTGCCGCCAGCGGCTCGAGCACCTGCCGCATCTCGGAGATCGCGGCGAGGTCCGTGATGTCGACCTGCGTCGCGAAGGTGCCCCGCCGCGGATAGGAGACCACGAGGCGGTCGAGCTCGAGCTTCTTGAGGCTCTCGCGGATGGGGGTGCGGCCGATGCCGAGGTCGGTGCTGAGCTGGGCCTCGTTGATCGGAGCGCCGGGCGCGATGTCGAGCATGACCAGGCGGTCGCGCAGCACCTGGTAGGCCTGCTCGGCGAGCGAGCTGTAGACAGGCGCGGGCGCCGTTGCGGTCATGGCTCATTCTCCTGGTTCGACGTCGTAAGTCGTGCTGGGCGGACCGTTGACGGCCCGTCACGACAGACATACTATTGCGAGCCAGATGATATATCAGTCATCGACAACAGTAATATCAAGTGCTCGGAGGGTTCATGTCCCAGGTCACCATCACCCAGTCGGTCCTCGACGCGGACCTCGCCGATCTCGATCCGGAGGTCGCCGGAGCCATCGCGGCCGAGCTGGGCCGCCAGCAGGGCACGCTCGAGATGATCGCCTCGGAGAACTTCGCCCCGGTCGCCGTCATGCAGGCCCAGGGCTCGGTGCTGACGAACAAGTACGCCGAGGGCTACCCCGGCCGTCGCTACTACGGCGGGTGCGAGCACGTCGACGTCGTCGAGTCGCTCGCCATCGAGCGGGTCAAGGCGCTCTTCGGTGCGGCATACGCCAACGTCCAGCCGCACTCGGGCGCCCAGGCGAACGCGTCGGTCATGCACGCGCTGCTGACTCCGGGCGACACCATCCTCGGTCTCGACCTCGCCCACGGCGGTCACCTGACGCACGGGATGCGCCTCAACTTCTCGGGTCGGCTCTACGACGTCGTGGCCTACGGCGTACGCGAGGGCACCCACGTCGTGGACATGGCGGAGGTGGAGCGTCTCGCCCTCGAGCACCGGCCCAGGATGATCGTGGCCGGGTGGTCGGCGTACTCGCGGCACCTCGACTTCGCCGAGTTCCGGCGCATCGCCGACGCCGTCGGTGCCTACCTCTTCGTCGACATGGCCCACTTCGCCGGGCTCGTCGCGGCGGGGCTGCACCCCTCGCCCGTGCCGCACGCGCACGTCGTCTCGTCGACCACCCACAAGACGCTGGGCGGTCCGCGCGGCGGCATCATCCTGACGAACGACCCCGAGATCGCCAAGAAGGTCAACTCCGCGGTCTTCCCGGGGCAGCAGGGCGGACCGCTCGAGCACGTCATCGCCGGCAAGGCCGTCGCCTTCAAGGTCGCCGCCGGCGACGACTTCCGCGACCGGCAGCGGCGCACGCTCGCCGGTGCGTCGATCCTCGCCGAGCGCCTCACGCAGCCCGACGTGACGGATGCCGGCATCGGCGTCATCTCGGGCGGCACCGACGTGCACCTGGTGCTCGTCGACCTGCGCCACTCCCAGCTCGACGGCCGTCAGGGTGAGGACCTCCTGCACTCGATCGGGATCACGGTCAACCGCAACGCCGTCCCCTTCGACCCGCGTCCGCCGATGGTCTCCTCGGGCCTGCGCATCGGTACGCCGGCGCTCGCGACCCGCGGTTTCGACGAGGCCGCCTTCGGCGAGGTCGCAGACGTCATCGCCACGGCGCTCGCCGGTGACGGCTCGGAGGCGACGCTCGCGTCCCTGCGGGCGCGGGTGGACGACCTCGCAGCCCGCTTCCCCCTCTACCCGACCCTCGAGAAGGTGCAGTGACGATGAACCAGCGTGAGCTCCCCGAGCACCCGGACTTCCTCTGGGCCAACCCCGAGCCGAAGCGCAGCTACGACGTCGTCATCGTCGGCGCCGGCGGCCACGGCCTCGCCACCGCGTACTACCTGGCCAAGCACCACGGCATCACGAACGTCGCCGTGCTCGAGCGCGGCTGGATCGCCGGGGGCAACATGGCCCGGAACACGACGATCATCCGCTCGAACTACCTGTGGGACCAGTCGGCCGCCATCTACGAGCACTCGCTCAAGCTGTGGGAGGGCCTCGAGGACGAGCTCGGCTACGACATCTTCTTCTCCCAGCGTGGCGTGCTCAACCTCGCCCACACGCTCCAGGACGTCCGCGACTCGGTGCGACGCGTCGAGGCCAACCGCCTCAACGGCGTCGATGCCGAGTGGGTCGACCCGCAGCAGGTCAAGGAGCTCTGCCCGATCATCAACATCGGCGACGACATCCGCTACCCCGTCATGGGCGGCACCTACCAGCCGCGCGCCGGCATCGCCAAGCACGACTGGGTCGCCTGGGGCTACGCCCGTCGGGCGAGCGACCTGGGTGTCGACATCATCCAGAACTGCGAGGTGACCGGCTTCGTCATCGACGGCGGGCGGGTCACCGGGGTCGAGACGAGCCGGGGACGGATCAACGCCGGCAAGGTGGCACTGTGCGCCGCGGGACACACCTCGGTGCTCTCCGAGCTCGCCGGCTTCCGCGTGCCGATCCAGTCGCACCCGCTGCAGGCGCTCGTCTCCGAGCTGCACGAGATCATCCACCCCACCGTCGTCATGTCGAACCACGTGCACGTCTACGTCTCGCAGGCGCACAAGGGCGAGCTCGTCATGGGCGCCGGCATCGACTCCTACAACGGCTACGGGCAGCGTGGCTCGTTCCACGTCATCGAGCACCAGATGTCGGCCGCCGTCGAGCTGTTCCCCGCCTTCAGCCGAGCACACCTGCTGCGCACGTGGGCCGGCATCGTCGACGTGACCATGGACGCCTCACCCGTCATGGGCAAGTCGCCGGTCGACGGCATGTACGTCAACTGTGGCTGGGGCACAGGCGGATTCAAGGCCGTGCCGGGAGCCGGCTTTGCCTACGCGCACACGATCGCCACCGACGAGGCCCACGAGCTCAACCGCGGCTTCGGCCTCGAGCGCTTCGTCAGCGGCGCCCTCATCGACGAGCACGGCGCTGCAGCCGTGGCCCACTGACGCCCACCACAGATCGCCTCGCAAGGAGACCCCGATGCTCATCATCGACTGCCCGAACTGCGGGCCCCGCCCCGAGACCGAGTACGGCTACGGCGGCCAGGCCCACGTGGCCTACCCCGAGGACCCGCACGCCCTCACCGACGAGGAGTGGGCGCAGTACCTCTTCTACCGCGACAACTCCAGGGGCAGCTACGCCGAGCGGTGGGTGCACTCCGCCGGTTGCCGCAAGTGGTTCAACGCGGTCCGTGACACCCGCACCTACGAGATCTCCGCGGTCTATCGCATCGGCGAAGCCCGTCCCGACACCAGGAAGGGAGCCTGACCATGGCAGCCAACCAGCCGCAGCGCCTCGACGCCGGTGGAGCGATCGACCGCGCCACGCCGGTCGAGCTCGTCGTCGACGGCACCACCGTGACCGGGTACGCCGGTGACACCGTTGCCTCCGCCCTGGTCGCGAACGGCCAGCTGCGCGTGGGCGACTCCATCTACCGAGGCCGGCCGCGCGGCATCCTCTCGGCCGGTGTCGAGGAGCCCAACGCGTTCGTGCTCGTCCGCGGCGAGCACGACGAGTCGATGCTCCCGGCCACGACCCTCGAGCTCGTGTCCGGCCTCGACGTGCGCCTCCTCGACGGTATCGGCGTGCTCGACCACCGGACCGACCCCGCCGAGTACGACAAGATGCACGTCCACGTCGACGTCGCTGTCGTCGGCGCCGGGCCGGCCGGCCTTGCCGCAGCCCGGGCCGCTGCGGCCACCGGTGCCCGGGTCGTGCTCTTCGAGCAGGACTTCTGCCTCGGCGGCAGCCTCCTCGCCTCGCCCGACGACGTCCTGGAGGGCGTTCCCGCCGCGCAGTGGGTCGAGCAGGTCCGGGCCGAGCTCGACGCCGCTCCCGAGGCCCGCGTGCTGACACGCACGACGGCCTTCGGCAGCTACGACAACAACCACCTCATCGCCGTCGAGAAGCGGGCCGAGCACCTAGACGGGACCGCACGCGACGGCATACCTCGGCAGCGCATCTGGCACGTGACGGCGGCTCAGGTCGTCCTCGCGACCGGCGCCTTCGAGCGCCCGATCGTCTTCGCGGACAACGACGTTCCCGGTGTCATGCTCGCCTCGGCCGTCACCACCTACGTACGCCGCTACGCCGCCCTCCCGGGGCGCGCCGCCGTCGTCGTCACGACGAACGACTCCGGCTACGCAGCGGCCCACGCGCTGCTCGAGACGGGTGCGTCGGTGCAGGTCGTCGACGCGCGCGACGAGGGCGCGAGCGTTTCCGTCGCGGCCACAGCCGACGCCGCAGGACTCACGGTGCGCACCGGGTCCGCGGTCGTCGGCGTCGACGGCGAGGTGACCGTCGAGGCCGTCTGGGTGGCCCGCATCGACGCCGACGGTGCCATCGTCGGCGATCCCGAGAGGATCGTCTGCGACGTCGTGGCGGTGTCGGGCGGGTGGACGCCGAACGTCAGCCTCCACAGCCAGCGACAGGGGGCGTTGCACTGGGACGACGAGCTTGCCGGCTTCGTGCCGACGTCGCCCGTCCGTGACCAGCACGTCGCCGGCGCCGTGTGCGGCACCTACTGGACCGACGGCTGTCGTGTCGAGGGGACCGCGGCCGGGCTGGAAGCCGCCCGCGCCGCCGGGTTCGAGGGTGAGTCCGGCCGTGGGGCAAAGGAGTCCGACACCACCGCGGTGACCGAGGAGCGCGTCGCACGCGCCGGTCGCACCAGGCAGCTCTGGGTCGTCGAGGGGCGCGAGGGAGGCTACGCAACTCACTTCATCGACCTGCAGCGCGACAACACCGCGGCCGACGTGCTGCGCGCCACCGGTGCCGGGATGCGTTCGGTGGAGCACGTCAAGCGCTACACGTCGATCAGTACCGGCGTGGACCAGGGCCGCATCGGCGCGGTCAACACCATCGGCCTGCTGACGCGCGTATTGTCGGGTGACGACACCCGTGCCATCCCGCCCGGCCAGCCGGGACAGGACGAGCACGTCGACGCCGCTGACGGGAGGTCCGCGGGACGCGGGCAGCGGCCGACACCCGGCGCCATCGGCAACACGACCTTCCGCGCCCCGTTCACCCCGGTGGCGTTCGCGGCGCTGGCCGGTCGCTTCCGCGGCGACCTCTTCGACGCCGCACGCACGACGTCGATCCACCCGTGGCACGAGGCGCACGGTGCCCTCTTCGAGGACGTCGGCCAGTGGAAACGGCCGTGGTACTACCCCCGTGCCGGCGAGGACCTGGACGCGGCCGTGGCCCGCGAGTGCCGCGCCGCCCGTGAGGGTGTTGCCTTCATGGACGCCACGACGCTGGGCAAGATCGAGATCCGCGGTGCCGACGCGGGCGAGTTCCTCGGCCGCATCTACACGAACGCGTACAAGAAGCTCGGCGTCGGCAAGGCTCGCTACGGTGTCATGTGCAAGCCCGACGGCATGGTCTTCGACGACGGCGTCGTGTTGCGCCTCGCGGAGGACCGCTACTTCGCGACGACGACCACCGGCGGGGCCGCCCGGGTGCTCGAGTGGCTGGAGGAGTGGTCGCAGACCGAGTGGCCCGAGCTCGATGTCGTGTGCACGTCGGTGACCGAGCAGTGGTCGACGATCGCCGTCGTCGGCCCGCGGTCCCGCGACGTCATCGCGCGGATGGCTCCCGACCTCGACGTGTCACGAGAAGGCTTCGGGTTCATGGAGTTCCGCGAGACGGTGCTTGCTTCAGGCATCCCTGCGCGGATCTGCCGGATCACCTTCTCGGGCGAGCTCGCCTTCGAGATCAACGTGCCGACGTGGTACGGCCTCCGGGTGTGGGAGGACGTCGCCGAGGCCGGCGCGGACTTCGACATCACGCCCTACGGCACCGAGACGATGCACGTGCTGCGCGCAGAGAAGGCCTACCCGATCGTCGGGCAGGACACCGACGGGACCGTGACGCCACAGGATCTCGGCATGGACTGGATCATCTCGACGGCGAAGGACTTCATCGGCAACCGGTCCTACTCCCGGTTGTCGCAGAAGGCCGCCGACCGCAAGCAGCTCGTCAGCGTGCTGCCCGTCGACCGGAGCCTGCGCCTGCCCGAGGGCGCCCAGCTCGTCGAGCCCGACGCGCTCGGCGGCTACACGGGGGAGGGCCTGCCGGAGCGACCGATCCCGATGCTCGGCCACGTCACGTCGAGCTACCACTCCCAGGCGCTGGGCCGTTCGTTCGGTCTTGCGCTCGTCAAGGCCGGTCGCGACCGCATCGGCCAGACGCTCATCGCGTCCTTCGAAGGACGCTTCGCCGAGGTCGAGGTGGCCGACGCGGTGCTCTACGACAAGGAAGGAGCCAGGCGAGATGGCTGAGCGCACGATGACGATGACGGCACCGGAGGACACGACGGTGGAGAGCACGAGGAACACGGCCGGCACGGCGGGCGTCGACCGAGCCGCGGTGCTCGGGCTGCGGCGCAGCCCCGCCCAGGACCTCGCCGAGGAGATGCTGCGCGGGTCCGGCGAGCAGGTGCGGCTCCGCGAGATCCCGTTCCTGACCCAGGTCGCCCTCCGCGCCACGCCCGGCAGCGTCGGCGCCCTCGACGACGCCCTCGGCGTCGACCTGCCGACCCGGGTCGGCGAGGTGTCGGGGGCCGGCGACGGCGGCGACCTCGCGGTGGTGTGGCTCTCGCCCGACGAGTTCCTCGCGGTGGGACCCGATGAGGCCGACACCGGGATCTCCTCGGAGGCGTATGCCGGTGGGCTGGCCGACGCGCTCGGGTCCGATCCCGGGCAGGTGGTCGACGTGTCGGCCAACCGCACCACGCTCGAGCTGTCGGGACCGCGCGCCCGTTCCGTGCTCGAGAAGAGCTGTGAGCTCGACCTGCACCCACGCGTGTTCCCGGTCGGCACTGCCGTCGCGACCCTGCTGGGCTCCACGGGGGTCATCCTGTGGCGTACGGCCGAGGACACCTGGCGCGTCATGCCGCGGGCGTCCTTCGCGACCCACGTGGTGCGCTGGCTGCTCGACGGGATGCGGGAGTACGTCTGATGTCGCTCAGCGCCCTCGACCTGTTCTCCGTGGGGATCGGCCCGTCGTCGTCCCACACGGTCGGCCCGGTGCGGGCAGCCCGGCGGTTCGCCGCCGGGCTGGCCGCATCGGACCTGCTCGACCGGACGGCGAGGGTGCAGGCGCAGCTCTACGGTTCTCTCGGCGCGACCGGCCACGGCCACGGCTCGGACCGGGCCGTCGTGCTCGGCCTCGAGGGCGAGGACCCAGAGACCGTCGACACCGCGCACGCGGTGGCCCGGGTCGACGCGGTCCGGGCCGACCGCAAGATCGCCCTGGACGGCATCCACCGGGTCGACTTCGACCCCGACGTCGACCTCGTGCTCCACCGACGGCGTACGTTGCCGGGGCACCCCAACGGGATGACGTTCGAGGCGTTCGACGAGGATGGGCGGTCGCTCCGGGCCCGGACGTTCTACTCGGTCGGCGGCGGCTTCGTCGTCGACGAGGAGGCCGTCGGCGCGGACCGGGTCGTCGTCGACACCACGCCGGTGCCACACCCCTTCGGCACCGGCGCCGAGCTGCTCGAGCGCTGCCGCGAGACCGGGCTGTCGATCGCCGGGGTCATGATGGCGAACGAGAGCGCCTGGCGGACCGAGCGAGAGGTGCGCGAGCGGCTGCTGCACCTCTGGGGTGTCATGCAGGAGTGTGTCGAGAGCGGGTGCACCCGTGCGGAACGCACCCTGCCGGGCGGGCTCAAGGTGCGGCGCCGCGCGCCCGAGCTGCGAGAGCGGCTGCGGCGCCAGGAGGCCGACGCCCGCGGGGCCAGCGGGGGCTCGATGCCCGACCCGCTGTGGGCCATGGAGTGGGTCAACCTCTACGCGCTCGCGGTCAACGAGGAGAACGCTTCCGGGGGCCGCATCGTCACGGCGCCGACGAACGGCGCCGCCGGCATCATCCCCGCGGTCCTGCACTTCTACTCCCGCTTCGTCGAGGGGGCGGACGACGACGGGATCGTCGAGTTCCTGCTCACCGCAGCGGCGGTCGGCATCATCGTCAAGCTGGGCGCCTCGATCTCGGGCGCCGAGGTGGGGTGCCAGGGCGAGGTCGGCTCGGCCTGCTCGATGGCGGCCGCCGGGCTGTGCGCCGTGCTCGGTGGCACACCAGAGCAGGTCGAGAACGCCGCCGAGATCGGCATCGAGCACAACCTCGGCCTCACCTGCGACCCCGTCGGAGGCCTCGTGCAGATCCCCTGCATCGAGCGCAACGCGATCGCGTCGGTCAAGGCCGTCAACGCCGCCCGGCTCGCGCTGCAGGGCGACGGCGAGCACAAGGTCACCCTCGACCAGGCCGTCAAAACCATGCGAGAGACCGGCGCCGACATGAAGATCAAGTACAAGGAGACGTCCCGAGGAGGCCTCGCCGTCAACGTCGTCGAATGCTGAGGCGAGGCACCCGGGTCGGCCACGAGAGGAGACACGCATGAGCACCGTCACGAGCGCCGTCACCCAGCAGCAGGAGGGCTACGTCCTCACGCTCGACTGCTCCGAGGCGCCAGGCCTGGTCCACGCCGTGTCCGGCTTCCTGATGGAGCAGCACGGCGACATCCACGAGCTCAAGCAGTTCGACGACGTCCGGGGCGGGCACTTCTTCCTGAGGGTCCACTTCACGATCGCCGTCGACCAGGCCGACCCGGGCCTCGATGCGCTTCGCGGGGCCTTCGTCGCCGTGGCGGAGCGCCATGCCATGCGTTTCGAGCTGCGTGAGGCCTCGGCCCGCAGGCGCGTCCTCGTCATGGTGTCGAAGTTCGCTCACTGCCTCAACGACCTGCTCTTCCGCTCGCGCATCGGCGAGCTGCCCATGGAGATCGCCGCCGTCGTGTCCAACCACCCCGACCACCGGGCGCTCGTGGAGTGGCACGGCATCCCGTTCTTCCACGTTCCGGTCACCGCGGCGACCAAGCCCGAGGCCGAGGCCCGCCTGCTCGACCTCGTCGACCGCTTCGAGATCGAGCTCGTCGTGCTCGCGCGGTACATGCAGATCCTCAGCGACGACCTGACCACCCAGCTGACCGGCCGGGCCATCAACATCCACCACTCGTTCCTGCCGAGCTTCAAGGGCGCCAGGCCCTACCACCAGGCGTGGGAGCGAGGTGTCAAGACCGTCGGCGCCACGGCCCACTACGTGAGCAGCGAGCTCGACGAGGGGCCGATCATCTCCCAGCAGGTGCGCGAGGTGGACCACTCGTTCGGCCCGGAGGACCTCGTGGCGGCCGGACGCGACACCGAGTGCCGCGCCCTGTCGAACGCCGTCAAGTGGCACTGCGAGGGCCGGGTCGTCCTGCACGGTCACCGGACCGTCGTGCTGCTGTGAGTGACGGGCCCAGCCCAGCTCCCCGGATGACCGCCGCGACATCGACGACCACGGTGAGTCAGCCCTGTCGGTGCCCGGCCGGTTGATGCGGCTGGGCCGATGACGTGGCGATGATGGCCGATCGGAGCTGGTCCAGCGCGGCGGCGCGCGCGCCGGCCAGGGAAGGGTGCTCCGTGACGGCGGCGGTGACGACGGGCAGCCGTCGGGGGAGGGCGGCCGAGCAGCGCTGCAGCTCGTCGACGAATCGTGCATCGCGCCCCCACTCACCGCCCAGGACGACGCACTGCGGGTCGGCGAACGCGACTGCCGCCTCGAGGACGCCGGCAACGGCGGCTCCGAGGGCTCGCAGGGTCTCGTTGTCCTCATCGGCGATGCGCCTCCGGAGCAGCTCGACGTCGATGGCGGTCGAGCCGGCCAGGCGCAGCCCGAGCTCCGCGAAGACCTCGGTGAAGGGAATGGCCTGACCGTGCGGCCCCACCGTCCGCACGTGAGCGATCTCGCCGGCGAGCCCGGAGTGGCCGCGACGCACGTCACCGTCGCAGACCACCGCGCAGCCCAGTCCCTCGCCGAGGTAGAGGTAGACGAAGTCGCGGTACCCGCTCTCATCCCCTCCCGCGACCGCGGACTGCTCGGCCCGGGCAGCCCAGTTCACGTCGTTGTCCACCAGGACGGGTCCGCTGACGAAGGCAGCCAGGAGAGAGCGCGGGTCGAGGTCGCCGACGAGGAAGGGCGCATCGGGCAGGTGGACGGGACGCCCCGTTCGGCGGTCGACCGGGTCGGCCACGCTGACGACGGCCAGCCGGGGGAGGCGCCCCTCAGCTGCCGTCCCGGTGCCGAGCGTCGAGAGGGCTTCGGTCAGCGCCGTCGCGACGCCGCCCACGCCGGGCTCGCGGTCCAAGGTGACCTCCGTGGCCGCGCTGACGCTGCCGAGGGCCTCGACCTCCTCCACCGTCACCGCATGCGGGGTGATGCTGACGGCGAGAGCGGAGCCGCAGGCGGGGGAGAGCGAGTAGTACGTCCCCGCACGGCCGCGTCCCGAGCTGCGCTCTCCCGTGTCCATGACCAGCCCGGCCTCGACGAGCCGGCGCACCCCCTCGGAGATCGTGGGCTTCGAGATGCCGGTGAGGGCTGCGATCTCCGCTCGAGTCAACCGACCGTGCTCCATCAGCGTGCGCAGCACGTGTTCCCCGGTGAGGGCGCGCAGCAGGTCGAGGCTCGGTTTGGCGGAGGACATGGGACCAGTCTAGTTAGGAGTCTTGCCCAAAGTCGCGCAGGCCGCTAGCCTCGTTCTCGTAAGGACTCCTCACCAAAGGAAGCGGCCATGACGACCACCCCCACCACCACGCTCCCGCACTGGGAGACGACCCCCGACGACCTGCCCGGGGCGATCCGCGAGGTCAAGCAGGCGATCCGGGGCCGCATCGAGGCCTCCGGCCGCACCGTGGAGGAGGTCTTCGCCGTCGTCGAGGCCCGCATCGCCGAGCGCGTCGCCGAGATCCGCGGCGACGTCGAGCGGGGCGAGACGGTCTGGCCCGTCATCGACTACTCCGACATCGAGAACGGCACGGTCAGTCCGGAACAGCTCGCCAAGCTGCGCCGCCGCGGCTGCCTCGTCGTCCGCGGGCACTTCCCGCGGGAGCAGGCCCTGGGCTGGGACGCCGGCATCGTCGACTACGTCGAGCGCAACGCCTTCTTCGAGAGCTATCGCGGTCCCGGCGACGACTTCTTCGGCAGCGTCGGGTCGAAGCCCGAGATCTACCCGATCTACTGGTCCCCGGCACAGATGGAAGCCCGCCAGAGCGACCGGATGGCCACCGTGCAGTCCCTGCTCAACGCGCAGTGGAAGCACGAGTCGGACGGCGTCACGTGGTTCGACCCCGACCGCGACTCGCTCTATCCGGACCGCATCCGGCGCCGTCCGCCGGGCGCCGACTCGAACGGCCTCGGGACCCACGCCGACCCCGGCACGCTCGACCTGTGGATGACGCAGGGCTACCAGCAGACCTTCCGGCACCTCTTCGACGGCAGCGTCGAGCAGTACGACCCCTGGGACGCCGCCCACCGCACGTCCGGCCCGCAGTACCCGGGCACCACGATGTGCTCGGCCTTCCGCACCTTCCAGGGCTGGACGGCCCTGTCCGACATGGCCCATGACCAGGGCGTCCTGCACACGGTCCCGATCCCGGAGGCGATGGCATACCTCATGCTCCGCCCGCTGCTCGACGACGTGGCCGACGACGACATGTGCGGTGTCACGACCAACCAGGTCTTCCCTGCGAGCGAGCGATGGCACCCGCTCCTCATGGAGGCGTTGAGTGGCATCCCCGACGTGCAGGCCGGCGACTCCGTCTGGTGGCACTGCGACATGATCCACAGCGTCGCGCCCGTCACCGACCAGCAGGGCTGGGGCAACGTCATGTACATCCCGGCCGCGCCGTGGTGCGAGCGCAACGAGCGGTATGCCGGCAGCGTGCGTGAGGCGTTCCTCAGCGGTTCCAGCCCGAGCGACTTCCCGGAGGAGCACTACGAGCGCACGTGGCCGGACCGGTTCACCGTCGAGCAGCTCAACGCCACCGGTCGGCGTGGACTCGGTCTGGACTGACGACCGTCGCCGTGTGGCTCTGGGCTGCAGGGCATCCGTCCGTGAGGGCTTTCTGAGGGCTTTCGACGGCGCCGGACGGGCGTGCCCGGGCGCATCCTTGGTGGGTCAGGACGCGCGGCCCGCCTTCCTGGCGCCGTCGCTCACGGCTGTCGCCGTGACCGCCCACCTGCCTGAGGAGGCACCATGACGACCACGGCCACCAGCTCGTCGCCGAGCTGGATCCGACCGGAGGATGCCCGGCTCTCGGACCTGCTGGAGGTGCTCGCCGCGCGCACCGACCTGGCCGACTACCCGCATGCGACCCGCGTCGAGCAGGAGGTGCTCGTCTACGACTGGGCCACGCTGCGGCATACGGCAGCAGACGACGCCTCCCGTCGCGACGTGCAGGCGGAGCTGGCCCGGGCGCTCTCGGACGGCCCCGGGATCGTCGTGCTGGCAGGCGCTTTCGACGCCGAGCCCCTGGACCGCGCCACCGCGGCCTTCGAGCGGATGATCGCCGCGCAGCACGCCAGCGGTGCCGCGGCCGGCGACCACTTCGCCAAGCCGGGCGCCAACGACCGCATCTGGAACGCCCTCGAGAAGCTCGCCGTCGCCGACCCCGAGGCGTTCGTCGACTACTACGCCAACGACGCCGTCGCACTCGCAGCCCAGGCCTGGCTCGGGCCCGGCTACCAGGTCACCTCGCAGCTCAACGTCGTCAACCCCGGAGGCGCCGGCCAGACGGTCCACCGCGACTACCACCTCGGCTTCCAGTCCGCGCAGACGTGCGCGGCCTACCCGGCGCACGTGCACGCCCTCTCGCAGGTGCTGACCCTGCAGGGCGCGGTGGCCCACGTCGACATGCCGGTGGAGTCCGGCCCGACGCTCTACCTGCCCCACAGCCAGAAGTACGCCCATGGCTACGTCGCCTACCAGCAGCCGCAGTTCCAGGACTACTTCGTCGCCCACCACGTGCAGCTGCCCCTGTCGGCCGGCGACGCCGTCTTCTTCAACCCGGCGCTCTTCCACGCCGCCGGCACCAACCACACGACCGACGTGCGACGCATGGCGAACCTGCTGCAGGTCAGCTCGGCGTTCGGGCGCGCCATGGAGACCGTCGACCGGGCGCGGGTCGTGCAGGCGGTCTACCCGGCTCTGCGAGCAGCCCGTGACTCGGGTATGCCGCGTCGCGAGGTCGAGAACGTCGTCGCCGCCAGCGCCGAGGGCTACGCCTTCCCGACGAACCTCGACCGCGACCAGCCCATCGACGGGATGTCGCCGCAGACCCAGGCGCACCTCGTCATCGAGGGGCTCGACGCCGACCTCCCGGCGGAGGACCTGGACCGCCGGATCCAGGCGCAGCTGACGGGCCGCGACAGCCACTGAGACGGGGGCGTTCCCGCGCGGGCCGTCAGCGGCTCGGGTCCACGATGGTCATGCCCGCGACGGGTGAGTGGTCGAACCGCGGGAGCAGAGCGGCTGCCTCGTCGAGGCCGATGGTCCGTTCGACCAGCCGCTGTGGTTGCAGCAGGCCCTGCTGGATGAGCTGCATCATGCCGGGATAGTCGGTGGCGGCCATCCCGTGGCTGCCGAGCAGGTCGAGCTCCCAGGCGATGACCCGGGCCATGGGCACGCGCGGGTGCCCGGCGACGGGCGGCAGCAGTCCGACCTGCACCTGTCGGCCTCGACGGCGCAGGCTGAGGATGGAGTCGGCACACGTCTGCTCGCTCCCGACGGCGTCCACGGCGACGTGGCTTCCGCCGTCGGTGAGTTCGGCGACAGCGGCCGGGATGTCGGAGCCATCGGCAAGCAGGGTGTGCTCGGCGCCGAGGGCCGTTGCGACAGCGAGGGGCTCGGGGTTGCGGTCCACCGCGACCACACGGGCCCCGAGCGCTCGGGCGATCATCACGACGCTGAGTCCGACGCCGCCCGAGCCGACGACGGTGACCCACTCGCCGTCCGTGACCCGCGCGCGGCCGACCAGGGCGCGGTAGGCCGTGGCGAACCGGCATCCGAGGCTGGCTGCCGTCGGGAAGTCGACCTCGTCCGGGACGGCCACCAGGTTGGTGTCCGCGGCGTGGAGCGCGACGTGCTCGGCGAAGGATCCCCAGTGGGTGAAGCCGGGCTGCTGCTGGGCGGGGCAGACCTGCGCCGCCCCCGCGAGACACCACTCGCAGCGACCGCAGCCACAGACGAACGGGACCGTCACCCGGTCGCCGACGGTCCAGGATTCGACCCCTTGGCCCACCTCGGAGACGACGCCTGCGAGCTCATGGCCGGGGACATGGGGGAAGGTGATGTCGTCGTGGCCGGCCCACGCGTGCCAGTCGCTGCGGCACATCCCGGTGGCCATGACCTGGACGACGACCCCGGATGGCGGGGCGGTCGGCCTGGGCACGTCCCGGACCTCCGGCTGGGCTCGAACGGCATCGATGACTACGGCACGCACCGTCTGAGGGTGTCACCACGTCGCCGTGACGCCATGGACAGGTCCGGCATCTGGCCAACGACCGGACCTCATGGAGCGCCCGTCCGCGGCGCTCTCGGGTCAGCCCACCCGGAAGACCCGCATCTGCAGGGCGAGGGTGGAGTAGTAGCCCACGATCGTGGAGATCTCGAAGACCGTCGGGGCGCCGACGAGCTCGGCATCCTCCTGCCACAGGGCATCGGACACGTCTCCTCGGGTCATGGCCCGGGCCAGGCGCGCGCAGGCCGCCTCGTGCCGGTCGGCCAGGTCGGGCACGTCGCCCGCTCGCAGGGCGTCGATCTCGCCCTCGTTGAGGCCGACCGCTCGCCCCACCGCCTCATGTGCCTCGAGCTCGAAGGCGCTGTCCCACGCCGTGGCCACCGTGAGGATGGCGATCTCCCGGGAGCGGGCCGAGAGGGTGCCGTCGTAGCGGAGGGCGGCCCCGACGCCCTGGAGGGCCGCACCGAGGCCTGGGCTCAGGAGGAAGGCGTTGAACGGGCCGTTGAGCCCCCCGTCCTCGCGGGTCAGCGCGAAGTGCTGCGGACCGGTGGCACGGGGGCCCTGGGTGATGGCGTCATAGAGGCGCCGCGCCTCGGGGCCGAGTCGGGAGGGCGGCAGGGGCTCGAGCCGGCTCACGTGCGGGCCAGGACCCTCGCGGTCCGTGCGTCCACCCGCGTCGTCGGCTCGGCCCGCCTCTCCAGGCTCCCCGCTCGTCACTGTGGCTCGCTGTCCCACGCCTCCAGGTGAACCGCCTCGGCGACGTGCCGGAGCGAGGCGAGGGTCTCGGTGGCGACGGGCACGTCCGTGTCGGTCACGACGTAGCCGTGCTCGCCGCGGGTCGCCAGGGACTGCCCGACGACATTGGCGCCGGCCTCGGCCAGGGTGCGGTTGATGGACGCGAGCACCCCTGGCACGTTGCGGTGCAGCAGGGCCATGCGGAAAGCCCCGTCACGGGGCGCGGGCGCGACTTCGGGGAAGTTGACCGACAGCGAGGTGGCGCCGGTCGTCACGTAGCCGCTGAGCTTCGTCGCCACGAACGTTCCGATCTCCTCCTGCGCCTCCTCGGTCGACCCGCCCACATGTGGGGTGAGGATCACGTTGTCGAGACCCCGCAGCGGGGACTCGAAGAGGTCGCCCTGGGCCTTCGGCTCGACGGGGAAGACGTCGATCGCCGCACCGGACAGGTGCCCGCTCAGGATGTGCTCGCGCAGCGCCTGGTCGTCCACGACCATCCCGCGGGAGGCGTTGATGAACACCGATCCGGGCCTCATCTTGCCGAACTGCTCGGGCCCGAACAGACCCGCGTTCCCGGGCCGGCCGTCGACGTGGATGCTGACGACGTCGGACTCCTCGAGCAGCTCGTCGAGCGACCCCATGCGGCGAGCGTTGCCGTGCGCGAGACGGTCCGCGGTGTCGAAGAAGACGACACGCATGCCGATGGCCTCGGCCACGTTGGACAGCTGGGTCCCGATGTTGCCGTAGCCCACGATCCCCAGCGTGCGACCGCGCGTCTCGTAGCTGCCCTTGGCCGACTTGTCCCAGATCCCGTCATGCATCCGCTGCGTCTTCTCCGGGAGGCGACGGGCCAGCGCGAGCACCTCGCCGAGAACCAGCTCGACGACGCTGCGCGTGTTGGAGAACGGGGCGTTGAAGACAGCCACGCCGCGCTCCGTCGCGTGAGTCAGGTCGACCTGGTTCGTGCCGATGCAGAAGCAGCCGACGGCACGCAGGTCGGAGGCGGCATCCAGGACGGCCGGCGTCACCTTGGTGTTCGACCGGATCCCCAGCACGGACACCCCACGCAAGGCCTCCACCAGCTCGGCCTCGCTCAACGATCCCGAACGGAGCTCGACCTCGAAGCCGTTGCGGCGGAACGTCTCCGCCGCGACGGTGTGGATGTTCTCGAGCAGCAGTACCTTCACGCGTGTCTCCCTAGAGGACTTCTCGGTCCGTCGGCCGGAAGGCCGAGCTGGTGGTGGTGTGGGTTCTCAGGCTGCCCCATCCCGCGGTCGGACCGCGATCCGGGGCGTCCCGTGAGACGACCCGGGGTCTCGAGCGGGGTGTCCTGGGCGATCTCGAGCGGGGCTCGGTGCAGCGTGCGCGCCAGCAGCCGGCCGGTGTGCTCGAGGTGGCGGCGCATGGCTCGCTCGGCGCCGGCGCCGTCGCGGCGGAGGATCGCGGTGACGATCGGCTCGTGCTCGGCGCAGATCTGGTGCAGGGTCCGTCCTGCGGTCGTGGTGGGCGACCCGAGCAGTGCGGTCGTGGCTCGGAGCCGGTCGATGACCGCGGCCGCCCGCCGGTTGCCTCCGGCCCGCATGAGGCGATCGTGCACGTCGTGGTCAGCGACCCAGAAGGTCGCCTCGTCGCCAACCGCTGCGCCCATCGCCTCGAAGGCGGCCCGGATCGCGGCGTGCTCCCCGTCGGTGGCTTGCTCGGCGGCGCGGCGGGCGGCGGCCGGCTCGAGGGCGAGGCGGATGTCGATGATCTCCTCGATGTCGCGGGCCTGCGGGATGACGACCCGGAACCCGCGGTTGCGGTTGATCTGCACGAGCCCGGCCTCTGCCAGCCGCACCAGGGCCTCCCGCACCGGGCTGCGGGAGACGTCGAGCAGGTCGGCCAACTGGTAGACGGAGTACGTCTCGTCCGGGACCAGCTCACCGGCGGTGATGCCCGCGCGGACGGCGTCGACGACCGCGTCGGCGAGCGAAGGTGCGCCGTGGGGGAGCGACAGCCGGACCATGAGTAACATGTTACCCATGATCGAGGTCTCCGCTGACGTGGTGCGTGCGCTGGAGCGAGTCGGGCTCGAGGTCCGTGCCGACGCGGGGACCCGCAGCATGTATGCGTCCGACGCGTCGCTCTACCGGATCCCACCGCTTGCCGTCGTGCGGCCGCGCGACGTGGACGACGTCGCCGCGACGCTGGCCGTCGCGCGCGATACCGGGGTCCCGGTCACCTCGCGTGGCGCGGGCACGTCGGTGGCAGGCAATGCCGTCGGCCGCGGTGTGGTGCTGGACTTCTCCCGCCACCTGAACCGGGTCCTGTCGGTGGACCCGGAGGCACGCACCGCCGTCGTCGAGCCGGGAACGGTGCACGCCGTCCTCCAGCGGGCGGTCGCGCCACACGGCATACGCTTCGGCCCCGACCCGTCGACGCACCCGCGGTGCACGATCGGCGGGATGATCGGCAACAACGCGTGCGGGTCACGATCGCTCGCGTACGGCCGCACCTCCGACAACGTGGCCGGCCTCGAGCTGCTCACCGCGGCCGGCCAGACGCTGGCCACCGGCTACGACGCGTCAGGCGCGCCCTACGCCCGGGGGGCAGACGACGTGCTCGCCGGGGTCCGCTCGGTGATGTCCCGGCACCTGTCGACAGGGCGCACCGAGTTCGACCGGTTCGGCCGGCAGGTCTCGGGCTACGCGGCGCACCACCTGCTGCCCGAGCGGTTCGACCTCACCCAGGCACTCGTGGGGTCAGAGGGGACCCTGGGGGTCATCACCCAGGCGAGCGTCAAGCTCGTCGTCGACGCACCGGTCCGCGTCGTCGTCGTCCTCGGCTTCCACGACATCGTCGCGGCCGGACAGGCCGCCCCCGCCGTCGTGGCGCACGGGCCGACGTCCTGCGAGGGCCTGGACTCCCGGCTCATCGACGTGCTCCGTGCTCGCCGCGGACCCGACGCGATCCCGACCCTCCCGCGCGGACGCGCCTGGCTGTTCGTCGAGTTCGCCGGCGACGAGCTCGGCGAGGTCGCCGCACGCGGCCGACGCCTGGTGGCGGAGGGGCTCGCGGACGACGCCGTTGTCGTCGTCGACCCTCTAGTGCAGGCGCGCCTCTGGCGCATCCGCGAGGACGGCGCCGGGCTCGCCGGACGGGCCCCGTCGGGCAAGCCGGCCTGGCCGGGATGGGAGGACGCGGCCGTGCCGCCCGCTCGCCTCGGCGAGTACCTCGCAGCCTTCGACGAGCTCGTCAGCTCCTACGGCATGACCTCCGCGCCCTTCGGCCACTTCGGCGACGGGTGCATGCACGTGCGGCTCGACCTGCCCCTGGACCAGCCCGACGGCACGAAGGTCATGCGTGAGTTCCTCACCGAATCGGCCCGGCTCGTGGGCGGATTCGGCGGATCGCTGTCCGGCGAGCACGGCGACGGTCGAGCCCGGTCAGAGCTGTTGCCCCACATGTACTCCGCCGACGCGATCGCCCTGTTCGGCGGGATCAAGCACGCCTTCGACCCGGAGAACCTGCTCAACCCCGGGGTGCTGGTGGACCCCGATCCCGTGGACCAGGACGTGCGACCGACCGGTCACTTTCCGGTCCGGAACTTGGCGATGGCCTACCCGCACGACGACGGGGACCTCGCCCAGGCCGTCCACCGGTGCACCGGCGTCGGCAAGTGCCGGGCGGACAACTCGGCGGCCGGCGGCGTCATGTGCCCCTCGTATCTCGCGACCCGGGAGGAGAAGGACTCCACCCGGGGCCGCGCCCGCGTGCTGCAGGACGTCGTCCGTGGCGAGCTGCCCTGGTCGCACCCGTCGGTGCACGACGCGATGGACCTCTGCCTGTCGTGCAAGGGATGCGCGTCGGACTGCCCCACCGGCATCGACATGGCCACCTACAAGTCCGAGGTGCTGCACCAGACCTATCGACGCCGGCTCCGCCCGCGCTCTCACTACTCGCTCGGGAAGCTGCCGATGTGGTCGCGACTGGCAGGCCGTATGCCGCGCCTGGCCAACCGGGCGCTCACGGTGCCCCTTGTCGGCCCGGCAGCACTGTGGCTCGCCGGCGTCGACCGGCGCCGCTCCATCCCGCTGTTCCCGAGGCGTCCGTTCCGCCGGACCTTCACGCCGCGGCCGTCGGACCTGAAGCCGGTGGTGCTGTTCGCCGACTCGTTCACCGACGCGTTCTCGCCCGAGGTCGCCGAGGCGACGGTCCGGGTGCTGCGCGACGCGGGGTACGAGCCGCGGCTCCCGAGCGGCTCGGTGTGCTGCGGTCTCACGTGGATCACGACCGGCCAGCTGGACTCCGCGAAGAGCATCCTGCGCCGCACCGTGTCTGCGCTCGCCGCCGACGCGCGCGCCGGCGTGCCCATCGTCGGGATCGAGCCGTCCTGCACCGCGGTGCTGCGCTCCGACGTCCACGAGCTGCTGCCCGGCGACGAGGACGCTGCCCTGGTCTCGTCACAGGTCCGTACCCTCGCGGAGCTGCTTGCCGAGACGCCCGGCTGGACGGGCCCAGACCTGACCGGCACGCAGGTCATCGCCCAGCCCCACTGTCATCACCACGCCGTCCTCGGGTGGAAGTCGGACGCCGACCTCCTCGCGGACACCGGGGCGACGGTGCAGACGCTGGCCGGCTGCTGCGGGCTCGCCGGCAACTTCGGCGTCGAGATCGGTCACTACGACGTCTCCGTGGCCGTCGCGGGCCAGAACCTGCTTCCCGCGATCGACGCCGCACCGGATGCGGTGGTGCTCGCCGACGGGTTCTCCTGCCGCACCCAGATCGCCGATCTGCGGGACCGGCGCGGGGTGCACCTCGCGCAGCTGCTCGACCCTCGGGCCACCGATGCCCCGCGGTGACGTCGCCTAGGCGCGGCAAGACGATGCCGGCCGACCTGACGCCCGAGGAGCTCGCCGAGCTCTACAGCGACGCCCGGCGGCAAGGGCGGCCGGTCGAGCGCCCCGACCTCGCCGCCGTCGAGAAGGACCTCGCGGGCGCGCGCCGTGGTGGTTTCGCCATCAACAACGACCGCACCGAGACCGGCGTCACCGCGATCGGGCGCGGCGCTCGCGCTCGCTGCCAGGGACATCGAGCGCGACCTGGAGCACGCGCTGCGCCCCGACGTGTGAGACCCAGATATCAGGGCGCCTCAGTGTTCTCGAGGACGACGGCGAGGCCCTGGCCGACGCCGATGCAGATGGCGGCGACGCCCCACCGCTCGTTGCGCTCGCGGAGGACCTTGGCCAGCGTCCCGACGATGCGGCCACCCGAGGCACCGAGCGGGTGGCCGATGGCGATGGCGCCGCCGCGGGTGTTGACGATGTCGGGGTCGACCTTCCACGCGTCGAGGCAGGCCAGCGACTGGACGGCGAACGCCTCGTTGAGCTCGACAGAGCCGACGGCGTCCCAGCCGATGCCCGCGCGCCGGAGCGCGAGGTTGGCGGCCTCGACGGGCGCGTAGCCGAAGTCCTGCGGTGCGAGGGCGTATGCCGCCCGGCCGGCGATGCGCGCCAGCGGGCTCTCGCCGATGGCCTCGGCCGCGGCTTCGGACCCGAGGAGGACGGCGGAGGCGCCGTCGCTCAGCGGCGAGGCGTTGCCCGCGGTGATGGTGCCGTCGGGGCGGAAGGCGGGCTGGAGGGCGGCGAGCTTCTCGGTCGAGCTGCCGGGCCGGATACCCTCGTCCCTCGTCAGCGGCTCGGCGCCGCGGGGGGCGGGCAGGGGCACGACGAGGTCGTCGTAGAAGCCGTCGTCCCAGGCCTGGTGCGCGAGCCGGTGCGACCGCGCGGCGAACTCGTCCTGCCGCTCGCGCGAGATGCCGAACTTCTGCTGGAGCCGCTCGTTGGCCTCGCCGAGGGAGACCGTCCACTCCGGGTTCATCCGGGGGTTGACCAGGCGCCAGCCGAGTGTCGTCGAGACGGCGGTGACGTCGCCGGCGGGGAAGGCCCTGGCCTGCTTGGGCAGCACCCAGGGCGCCCGTGTCATCGACTCGACCCCACCGGTGAGCACGATGTCGGCGTCACCGGTCTCGATGGCGCGCGAGCCGACGTGCACGGCGTCCAGGCTCGACCCGCAGAGGCGGTTGACGGTCGTGGCCGGCACGCTGACCGGCAGCCCGGCCAGCAGCGCGGCCATGCGCCCGACGTTGCGGTTCTCCTCGCCGGCGCCGTTCGCGTTGCCCCACACGACGTCGTCGACACGGGCCGGGTCGAGCCCGGGCGTGCGGGCCAGGAGGGAGGAGATCGCGTGCGCCGCGAGGTCGTCGGGGCGGACCCCGGAGAGGCTGCCGTTGAACTTGCCGAACGGGGTTCGGGCTGCCGCATAGACGAAGGAACTCACGCGACGAGCCTATGCGGGAGAGCGGATCAGACCTGCCGCGGCACGTTGCCGTTGAGGCTGAACATCCACCGCATCACCGTGTGACTGGCGTCAGACGTCGGCTTGAACATCAGCGGACAGCCGCCGGCAATGACCGTGATTCCGTGCGCTCGCCCCCACTCCGCGGCATCCTCGGAGACACTGCCGCTACCTGGGCCGCGGTGCATCCACACCTGCTTGATGCCGAGTCCGGCGCACTCTTCGAGCGTTGCCTGGGCACGCTCGGGACGCGTGCCGATGACGACCGCCTGCACGCCTCCCGGGATGGCGGTGAGGTTCGGATAGGCCGGATCGCCCTCGACCTGCTCCGTGTTCGGGTTGACCGCGAACACCTCGTAGCCGCGGTCGCGCAGTCGTCGGTAGACGGCATTGCTGCCGTGGGCTCCGGCATCGCGTGACACGCCCGTGACGGCGACCCGGCGCTGACTGAGGAAGTCGGTTGCGGCGTCCTTGATCGGTTGCATCTCGGTCCCCTCGTCGGACGGCTGGCTGATCGCACCCCTTCTCGACGATCCACCATGCTCCCCGGCGGCGGGATCGCACAGGGTCGAAGGTCCTCCAGGTGGCCCTCGGTCTGCTCACGGTCTTCGTCTCGTTGCGCGTCCTCGACGTGTTTCCAGCGGCACTTCAATGCTTGTGGTGTCCACGGTCCTCTGCCGCGCCACCGGGGCCCGCGGATCCGCGGACGGGGTCGCCCGGACCGCGTCCGAACCGGATGCGGCCCAAGCGCACTGGTGGCAGTCTCAGGACATGAAGAGCACCATGCAGTCGGCCCCCCTGCTCATCTCCTCGCTCCTGCGGTTCGGCACCACGATGCACGGCGACAGCGAGGTCGTCACGTGGACTCCCGATGGCGCCCGGCGGACCAGCTACCGCGAGCTCGGTCGACAGGCGGCCCAGCTCGCCCACGCCCTCCGCGGCCTCGGCGTCACTGGGGACCAGCGGGTCGGCACGTTCATGTGGAACAACGCCGAGCACCTGATGGCCTACCTCGCGGTGCCCTCGATGGGGGCGGTGTTGCACGCCCTCAACATCCGTCTCTTCCCCGAGCAGCTCGTCTATGTCGCGCGGCACGGTGGCAGCCAGGTCGTCCTCGTCGACAACACCCTGGCCGAGGCCTTCGGCCGGCTGCTGCCGCACCTTCCGGAGGTCAGGCACGTCATCCTGAACGGGCCCGTCGACGAGGCGACGAGCAGCGCACTCGCGGAGCACACGGAGGGCGTCCACGACCTCGCGACCCTCATCGCGGACCAGCCCACGAGCTTCGACTGGCCCGAGGACCTGTCCGAGGACGACGCCTCGTCGATGTGCTACACCTCCGGCACGACCGGCCACCCCAAGGGCGTCGTCTACTCGCACCGGAGCAACTACCTCCACGCGATGGGAGTCTCCGCGTCCCTGGGCATCACCCAGGCCGACCGGTTCCTCATCGTCGTGCCGCTCTTCCACGCGAACGCGTGGGGCTACCCCTACAGCGCGATGGTGACCGGGGCGACCCTCGTGATGCCCGACCGATACCTGCAGGCTGAGCCGCTCGCCACCATGATCGCCGCCGAACGGGTGACCGGTGGGGCCGGCGTGCCCACCATCTGGAACGACCTGCTCCACTACCTCGACGGCCACGAGACCGACGTGTCCACGTGCCGCATGCTCATGGTGGGCGGCTCAGCCGCACCACCGGCGTTGATCCGGGCCTTCGCCGACCGCCACGGGATCGACATCATCCACGGCTGGGGGATGACCGAGACGTCTCCGGTCGCGTCGCTGGCGCTCCCGCCGGCGCGTGTCGAGGCCGGTTCCGAGGAGTTCTGGCGCTACAAGGCCTCGCAGGGCCGCATCCTCTGCGGGGTCGAGGCGCGCCTCGTCGGCCCGGACGGCAGTGTGGTCGCCTCCAACGGAGAGAGCGTCGGCGAGGTCGAGGTGCGCGGCCCCTGGATCACCGGCGCCTACTACTCCAACGGGACCGAGCCGCAGACCGAGCTCGACGACATGGCAGCGAAGTTCGACGACGGCTGGCTCCGCACGGGCGACGTCGGCCGGCTCTCCGCCGACGGCTACCTCGAGCTCACCGACCGGGCCAAGGACGTCATCAAGTCGGGCGGGGAGTGGATCAGCTCGGTCGACCTCGAGAACGCGATCATGGCGCACCCCGACGTGCTCGAGGCCTCGGTCGTCGGCGTGCCCGACGAGAAGTGGGGAGAGCGCCCACTCGCCTCCGTGGTGCTGAGGCCCGACGCGAGCGTCACGGTCGAGGGGCTGCGCGAGTTCCTCGAGGGCCGGGTGGCCCACTGGCAGGTGCCGGAGCGGTGGGCCGTCATCGACGAGGTGCCCAAGACGAGCGTGGGCAAGTTCGACAAGAAGGTGCTGCGCAGCCGGTATGCCGCGGGGGAGCTGGAGGTCCAGCACGCGGGCTGACGTCTCCGGGCCAGGGGTGTCCACCACCCTGACCACGGCTCCCCCTACGGGTTGCGCACGACGGCGCCGCCCGAGGTCTCGACCTGGGTGCTCGCCGGCCGGGTCGTCAGGGTGAGCACGACGCCACCCGAGGCCGAGCCCTTGAGGGACCCGCTCACGGCGACCGAGGCCACGACGCCACCGCTGAGGTCGACGGTGGCGTTCGTCGCGTGGAGCTCGCCCAGGTCGGGAAGCGCCCCGCCGCTGGCCGTGAGGTCGAGGTTGCCGGTCGAGCCGGAGACCGTGGTCCGGGCACCCCCGGACATCTGGATGGCCAGGTCCTTGGACGTCCCCACCGTGCCGGATGCGCTGGCACCGCCCGACAGCTCGATGCCGTCCAGGTGTGGCACGGTGACCTTCACGACGAGGCCCTGAGGAGTCACGTAGCCGCTGGTCGTGCCGAGGGTGAGGCGTGAGCCCGACACCTCGGCCGTGGTGATGGCGAGGATGTTCGGCTGCGCCGTGATGACGACGTGCTGCGGTCCCGTCGCCAGCTCGACCTGGATGCCACCACCCGCGCTCACCGCCGTGAACTCCGCCACGGTGCGCGTCTCGGACACGGGGTCGCCCGAGCCGACGACCATGCCACCGGGCGAGCCCCAGCTGCAGGCCGTCGCCAGAGCGGCGAGGCTCGCGGCGATCCCGAGAGCGCGCAGTCGCACGAACCGTGCTCTGGTCAGTGGGCCCATGGTTGCCTCCCCGACCCAGCGTGCGGGCGGCAGCGTCCGGAGGGCAGGGACCAAGGTCCCGCATCTCGGGGTCATCCCCTGCGGATGATGCCTCGCCTCCGCACCGCTCCTAGCGTTGTCGCCACCACAGCCGGTCGCGAAGGGGGCTGCGCCACGACGTGGTGGTCGTCCCGAGGACGGCCGTGAACGGGCCTCGGGTCTCGCGGTCCGGCATACGGAACGACATCTGGACGCACACGACAAGGAGAAAATGACATGACGGTCAACGTCGACGAGCTCGGTCCGGTGGATTGGCTCGTCGTGGAGTTCCCTGGCAGCAAGCTCAACGGCGAGGTGGCCCCCATCCTCAAGGACTACGTGGATCGCGACCTCATCCGGGTACTGGACCTGCTCTTCCTCAAGAAGGACGAGGACGGCAGCGTGGAGGCCTTCGAGGCATCCGACCTCGATGACAGCGAGATCGGCGAGCTCCGTTCATACGAAACGGAGTTGGCGATGTTGCTCAGTGAGCAGGACGTCGCCGACCTCATGGAGACGATCGAGCCGGGCAGCTCGGCGGCCGTCCTCGTGTGGGAGAACCTGTGGGCTGCACCCTTCGGCGCCGCCGTCAGGCACGCGGGGGGCCAGCTGGTGGCGTCTGGGCGCATCCCCATCCAGGCGATCGTCGCCGCCATGGAGTCCGACGAAGAGGAAGGATCCTGACATGCCACTCGCAGCCAGGCGCAGGAGAAGGACGGTGGCCGCCGTGGGCGGCGCCGTCGTCGTCGCGCACGGGATGCACCGTCGTGGTGACCGCCGGGAGGACCGGCGCGAAGACCGCCGCGACCGCCGCTGATCGGCGATGTCGGGCGTGGGGTGGCCTGTGGTCGCGGGCCGCCCCACGTTGCGCCGCTCCCACTACCTCGTCGCCGTCGACGACCTGCCGCGGGTCCGGCGGGCGAGCGACCTGACCTCCGTCGTCGTCGGCGCCCTGCTCGTCGGCTGGGCGGTCCGGGCTCACGGACAGGCCGGCGCGCAGGACTCCTCGACGGCCCCTGTCACGACGCTCCCGTCGTGGGTCGTCTCGCTGCTCCATCTCGTCAGCACAGGCGTCCTCGTCTACACGGTCGGCATGGTCGTCGTGCTCGCGACGTCCCACCGCGCAGCCGCACTGCGGGACGTCCTGGCAGCCGGCGCCATCGCGGCTCTGGGCACCATCGGGTGCATGGCGGCGTTCAGCCGGCTCTGGCCGACCCTCTTTCCGGAGTATGCCGCCGGGCCCGTGCTGCCGCAGTTCCCGGTCCTGCGTGTTGCCGCGGTGTCGGCGATGCTGCTGGCCGCCTCGCCGCACCTGACCAGACCGGTCCGCCGCCTGGGGTGGGTCCTCGTCGTGATGACCGGTGTGGCCGCGACGGTGCTGGGGTTCGGGCTGCCCAGTGGGTCGGTCGGCGCGCTCGGTATCGGCATGGTGAGCGCGGGCGTCATCCTGCTGGCGTTCGGCTCCCCTCGGGGTTATCCGGCCGTGGCGTCGGTGGCCGAGGCCATGAGGGACCTCGGCTTCACGCTGACGGATCTCAGGACCGACCCGGACCAGTCGTGGGGGGTGCGCCGGATGGTCGGCACCACGAGCGACGGTGTGCCGGTGGAGATCAAGGCCTTCGGTCGCGACGCCGCCGACTCGCAGCTCGCGGCGCGAGCGTGGCGGATGCTCGTCTACCGGGGCGAGGCCGGCGGGCTGACCGTCTCGCGGCTGCAGGCCGCGGAGCACGAAGCGCTCGTGACCCTGCTCGCCCACCGTGCCGGCGTGCCGGTGCCGGAGGTGCTGGCGGCCGCCAGCACCTCCGGCGAGGTCGCGATCCTGGCCACCCGCCGTCGTGGGACTCGGCTGGACCAGCTGGAGCCCGCCGACGTCGAGGCGTTGGCCGATCCCGAACTGGTCCGGCTGTGGCAGGACGTGGCGCGGCTGCACGACCTCGGTATCAGCCACGGCGCGCTGGACGTGCGTGCCGTCCGCCGCGACGAGGGCGGACTGGTCATCGTGGACTTCGCGGCGGGCTCGCTGCACCCCGACGAGCGCGAGAAGCGGCTCGACACGGCACGGCTGCTGTTCGGACTGGCGCAGCTCGTGGGGGTCGAGCGGGCCGTGACGACGGCGCGCCGGGCGGTCGGCGTCCAGCGGCTGGGTGCGTCGCTGCCGTATCTGCAGACCCCCGCTCTGGCGTCGCGCGAGCGGCGGCATCCGCGGAGCACGGCTCGGGACCTGAAGGAGCTGCGATCTCGCGTCGTGCAGGAGACCGGGGTCCCGGAGCCCGAGCCGGTCAGGCTCCGGCGCGTCGGTCCACGAGAGCTGGTGTTGCTGACCGTCCTGCTGCTCTTCGCCGGCGCCATGATCCCGGTGCTGGCCGGAGTGGACTACGCGCAGCTGTGGGTCGAGCTGCAGGACGCCATCTGGTGGGTCCTGGTCTGTGCCGTCGCCCTGGGCCAGGTGGCGTTCCTTCCCCAGGCGGCATCCATGATGTTCTCGGTCGGTCGTTCACTTCCCCTGCGCCCGGCGACCGTCCTGCAGAGTGCCATCGCGTTCATCTCGTTCGCCGTCCCCGGTGTGGCTGGGCGGGTGACGATGAACGCCGCCTTCCTGTGCAAGTACGGGGTGTCGCCCACGCTCGCCGTGACCCAGGGTGGCATCGACGGCCTGTCCGGCTTCATCGCCCAGCTGGCGATCCTCCTCGTCGCGTTCGGGACCGGCGCGGTGTCCGTGGACCTCTCGGCGACCTCTCTCGGTGAGGTGGACTGGCGCGCGGTGCTCGCGGTCGTGCTGCTCGTCCTCGCGGTCGTGATGGTCACGGTGTGGAGGCTGACGCGGCTGCGGGAACGCGTGTTGCCGGTGCTGACGTCCGCCTGGTCCGCCTTCGCCCGGCTGATGCGGTCACCGTCGCGAGCCATCGGTCTCTTCGGCAGCCAGTTGCTGATCCAGCTGATGTGGGGGCTCATCCTCTGGGCGGCTCTGTATGCCGTGGGGTCACCGCTCGGCCTGACGCCCTGTGTTGTCGTCGTCGTGGCGACCAGCCTGTTCCAGGGAGTCGTCCCCGTCCCGGGCGGCATCGGGGTCTCGGAGGCGCTCATGGTCGGGCTTCTCGTGCCGCTCGGAGCGGCCAGCGACGCAGCCATGGCGGCCACCGTCATCTGGCGCGTGGCCACCTTCTATCTCCCTGCAACGGAAGGCTTCTTCGCCTACCGATGGCTCGAGAAGCACGGGTACCTCTGACCCTCACGAAGCGGGCCGCTCGAACCTGACGTCGACCCGCTCCGCCGCGAGACGCTCCTGCTCGGTGGCCAGGAGCCGCAGCGCGCGAACATCGGCTGCTGTCGGTCGCGTGCTGTCGAGTGCTCGTGGCCAGAGTCGGTGGTGGCGCACCACCGCTGTCTCGGCGGAGTAGACCAGGGCCTGGCTGACGAGGTAGAGCAGCGCGAACACGCCGGCCACGGTGGCGAAGCTCCCGTAGATCGGGCCCGCTCTGGAGATGAGGGCCGCCAGGAGTCCGGCGCCGGCGGTGAGCACGATCGTGACGGCCAAGGCACCCCCCGCTGCCGCCGGCCAGGCGTCGCGCAGCAGCACGGTGCGCGCCAGGAGCACCTTGGCGGCACTGACGAGGACGAAGAAGACGACCACGGCCGTGGAGGCAGCCGCGGAGACCCGTTGCAGCACCACGATGTCGGGCAGCGCCGCTGCGGCCACGGTGAGTGCGGCGACGACGAGACCTGCTGCCACCACCATGACCACCATCATCAGCACCCGGGCGTAGCGCGCGACGAACCCGAAGCGTGAACGCACGGGGACTCCCGCCACGTGGTTCAGGGTCTCGTAGGCCGAGAAGACCACCCCGGTGCCGGCGAACAGCAGACCGACGACACCCAGGGCGAGCGGTAGTCCGGACGACGGCATCGAGGTCAGCGCGGACTCGACGGTCTCCTGGAGAGGAAGGGGGACCAGGGCCTCCTCCATGTCGGTCCGCAGGGTGGCGTGGTCGACGAGAACCTTGGCGAGGACCGACACCGCGACGAGGAGAAGGGGAAAGATGCTGAGGAACCCGTAGTAGGTGATGAGCGCTGCCTGCCGGCCACCGGCGTCGTCGCCGTACTTTCGGATGACCGCATAGGGGAAGCCGAGGAGGCCGTGGCGTCGCTGCAGGTCGTCTGCCCAGGCCAGCAGTCGAGCGCCATGTGCACCCGCTCCGCTCGGGCGCGGCGGGGCGTGGGCTGTTCCCATGGCGCCAACGTATGACGAGGGGAGCGCAGACCACCTCCCCTCAAGTGGATGAGATGTCCGCAGACGGCAGCGCCGGCCGAGGCGCCTGGCCCGACCAGCCGGGAAGCGCAGAGGTGCCCCGGTCCTCGCCGCCCCTCCCCAGGGGTCGAGAACCGGGGCTGTCGCAACTCGTCCGCCGTGGGACGAGGCTGGCCGTGACGGCATGCCCCCCTGTGGCACCAAGCCGCCCTGGCGGCTCGAAGCTCCCGTCTCCCACTCGACAGCAACGAGCCAGCAATCGGCTCTGCCATGGTGCCGGTTGTCGGCCCACCGCGGGATCCACCACCGGGGGAGTGGGAGAGTCCTCCTCGGGTGGAGGAGTTTCGTGAGGAACCTCCCCGAAGACGCGGGTTGACGTACTAGCGTGGCCCCGCCCGTCCTGCCGTCTCGTCAGGATGGGCTTGTGCACCCAGCCCAGGACGAGCAGCGGAAGGCATGAGGCCATGGCGTTGAGCGACCCCACGATCCGAGCACTGCGGTTTGCCGACCAGGTGATCCACGAGGCGGACCGGGCCGACGTCTTCGCGGTGTACGACGCGTGCCGGGCGGCCGTCGGGGCCATCACCGCGCTCGACGACTTCTACGTGGCGCTGATCCAGGAGGACGACCGGCGGATCTCCTACCCCTACCTGTTCAGCAACGGCAGGTATGCCGAGACCGGCACCATGACCTACGGTCCCGCCGGAGTGGTGGCGTGGGTGGTCGCGTCGGGCAAGCCCTACCGGTACCAGGACGACCGTGGGGCCCTGCTCAACCGCGGCGTCCGGTTCGGCGACGGGGAGCCGTCCGCCGACGCCCTGATCGTGCCCATGCTGGGCGAGGACGGGGTCGTCGGTCTCCTCGGGGCCTTGTCCGACACCCCGGCCGTCATGACGGACGAGGTCGTGGCCGCGATGACGTGGCTGGCCGCCGTCGTCCTCGACCGCATTCGCGCCGCGAGCCCGAGCCGGCGGCTGAACCTCGGAGTGGTCTACCCGGAGCTCCAGGACACCGGTCGTGCGGGGAGGCTCATGGCCGTCAACCACGCGGTGTCGGCACTCACGTCGTTGGCAGGCGACATCGAGCGCCTTGGTGACGGCAACGACGTCGCGCCCCGGGTGGCCGCGCTGAGCCGCCGCTGCTTCGAGGTCCAGGCCGCCCTGGTCACGCGGCTCGGAGGCCATGCCGACCTCGGGTCCTCACCAGACCGACGACCCGATCCGCTCCAGGCTCTCTCGCCCCGGGAGCGCGCCGTCGTCGACCTCGTGACCGGCCCGCACGGCGATCCCGGCAACGCGGCGATCGCGGCCACGCTCGGCATCGGCACCGCGACCGTCAAGACCCACATGGGCTCGGTGCTGGCAAAGCTGGGACTCGAGCATCGGAGCGAGCTGCGTTGGCTCGTCCGGTGCGGTCAGGACGCCGGGGAGCCCAGCGCCCGTCACGGCTGACTCGAGGCCGATGGCGCCGACCGGGGAGGGGGTCGGCGCCATCGGGAGCCCGGCTGAGATCAGGCCCGGGCCGTGCAGCGGGGCGGGCGTCGGGTCAGAGACCGAGCAGGGGGCCGGAGGCGCGTTCTGGCAAAGCCTTGCGGGAGCGGCCGCGGCACCCTGATCCTTGAGGCGTGGACCGCGCCGACGAGATGAAGGCCCTGGCCGATGTCCGGCTGAGGCTGCAGGAGCACTTCCCCGAGCTGGATGCCGATGTCGTCGAGGCGGCAGTGCGGCTGGCCCACTCCGAGCTGACGGGTCCGGTCCGCGCCTTCGTGCCGGTGCTCGTCGAGCACGCTGCGCGCGATCGCCTGGCGTTCGCGCGGCGCGACGACGCCGGCCGCGGTGACGTCACGCCGGCCGCGCCGACGGATGGGTGACGCGGTCGTCGACGTCTGGCTGCGCGACACGGGCGTCGAGCGTGCGCCTGCACCGGGAGTGGACGACGCAGGCGCGCTCGACGAGCACGAACGCGAGCGGTGGGCCCGGTTCGTCGACGCGCCCTCGGCGAGGTCCTACCTCGCGCTCCACCTGCTGGTGAGGACGCAGATCGGCCTCCTCCTGGACCGGCCCCCGGAGTCCCTGCGTTTCGACCGGACCTGTCCCGACTGCGCTCGCCAGCACGGCCGGCCTCTCCTCGTCGACGACCCCGGCCTCCACCTGTCCCTGAGCCGCGCGGGCTCCGTCGTCGCCCTCGCGCTCAGTCGCTCGGGGCCCGTCGGGATCGACGTCGAGCAGGCCGGCCGAGCGCAGTTCGAGGGCTTCGGGGGTGTGGCCCTGCACGCGCGCGAGCGCGGCGCCGCCGGTGCCCCGTCCGGCGCCCCGTCGGTCGCCCCGTCCGTCGCCCCGTCGGTCGCCCCGTCTGTTGCCCCGTCCGATGCCGCGTCGTGGGTGCGCAAGGAGGCCGCCCTCAAGGCCCTGGGCGTCGGGCTGCGCGTCGACCCGACCACGTTCCTGACCCCGCGCCCCGGCGTCCCCACCGAGATCGTGCCGGGTATGCCGTGCCTGACGGTGATGGACGTCGACGCGCCCGCCGGGTGTGCGGCCGCGGTGGCCCTCACGTCAGGGCCGGGCGGGTTCGAGGTCCGGCGCCACTGAGGGCGACGGCGTCGCCGGTCACCAGCCCCCGGCGGCCGGTTCGAGTCGGGGGACGGGAGTCGCCCACAGCCAGCGGTAGAGGAGGGCTTGCGCCTGTTCGGCGGCCGGACCACCCGCAGCGCCCGACGCACGCCGCACGTGCACGTCGACGAGGTCGACGAACTCGTCCGTGGTCACCGACCCGTGCCGGTGGCTCTGCACCCAGTCGCGCAGCAGCTCGAAGAAGACGCCGTCGCCGATCTGGAGGCGCAGGGCGTGCAGGGTGAGGGCTCCCCGCTTGTAGACGCGATCGTCGAACATCAGGACCGGGCCCGGGTCGGCGAGGACGAGGTCCTGGGGCAGCCGGGCGAGGCGTGACCAGTGGGTCTGCGCGCTCGCACGGACCGGGACGCCGTCGGCGTGCTCGGCCCAGAGCCACTCCGCGTAGCAGGCGAACCCCTCGTTGAGCCAGATGTCGGCCCACGTCGCCGGCGTGAGGCTGTTGCCGAACCACTGGTGGGCCAGCTCGTGGGCGACGAGGCGCTCGTGGCGTCGGCGTCCGTCGAGCCAGTTGGGCCCGAACGAGGCCAGCGCGTGCGCCTCCAGGGGGATCTCGAGGTCGTCGGCCGTGACGACGACGGTGTAGTCGGCGAAGGGATAGGCCCCGAAGAGCGACCCGAAGAGCCGGGTCATCTCGGGCAGGCGGGCCAGGTCGTGCATGACGTCCCGCTCGTGGATCGCGGGCAGCACCACCGCGATCGGCACGTTCGTCCCGACGAGTGCCCGTCGGACGTAGCGACCGACATGGACCGACGCGAGGTAGGTCGCCATCGGGACGTGCTGCTCGAAGACGCGTCGCGTCCGGCTCCCACGGACCCGGGTCTCCACGAGGGTCCCGGTCGCCACGACGTCGTAGGGCGAGTCGGACTCGAAGGCGATCCGGTAGGTGGCCTTGGTGCTCGGGTGGTCGTTGCACGGGAACCACGTGGGGGCGCCGTTGGGCTGCGCGGCGACGAGGGCCCCCTCGGTGAGCTCCTCCCACCCGACGTCGCCCCAGAGCGTGGCCGCGGGACGGGGCGTGCCGGCATACGTGATCGCGACCTGGGTGCGGCAACCGCGGGGGAGCGGTGCGGGCGGGGTGACGTGGACGCGGGGGCCGCGGTGGACCCACTTGGCAGGGGCGCCGCCGACCGAGACCTTGAGCACGCGCAGGCCGACGAGGTCGACGACGAGCCGGCGCACGTCCTCGAGCGCGGTGACGTCGAGGACCGCCCGCCCCGAAAGGCGGTTGGTCGACACCTTGTAGTCGAGGTCGAGGTCGTAGTGCGTCACGACGTATGCCGGGTCGCCCCGGTCGGGCGTGTAGCGGTCGGCGAGCGCGTGGACCTGTTGGGCGACGCTGCCGCTCATGGGGCGTCGGTTCCCAGCGGAGAAGGTGGGGGCGCGGGACCGCGCTCGACGCTGAGGGCGCCGCCGCGCCACGACGCGATCGGGTTGCCCGTCCAGCGGGTCCCGTGCGGCACGGCCTCACCCCGGAGCACGAGCGAGCCGGGACCGACCGTGGCAGCCCTGCCGATGCTGGCCGCCGGGAGGATGACCCCGTTGGGGCCGAGCGTGGCTCCGTCCTCGAGCGTCACGGTGTCCATGCTCATGATTCGATCATGGAAGAGGTGGGTCTGGAGAACGCAGCCCCGGTTGACGGTGGCCCCGTGGCCCAGCGTCACGAGGTCCGCCTCCGGCAGCCAGTACGTCTCACACCAGACACCGTGCCCGATCCGTGCCCCGAGGCTGCGCAGCCAGACGTTGATGGCGGGCGTGCCGGTCGCCGTCCACGCGAACCACGGGCCGGCGACCATCTCGACGAACGTGTCGACGACCTCGTTGCGCCAGACGAACGAGCTCCACAGCGGGTGCTCGACGGCACCGATGCGGCCGACGACGACCCACTTCGCCAGCGTCGTCACGGCGGCGGCGACGGCCCCGGCGAGCGTGAGGACGACGCCGCCGAGGGCTGCGGCTCCGGCGAGTCCGACGAGGCTCACGAGCCACTGGAGGGCGATGAGGACGCTGGTCGCGATCGCCACGGTCACCATGACCGGCACGATCCGGCACAGCTCGACGAGCCCCCGGAGCACCTTGAGCCGCAAGGGTGGTGCGAAGGTCCGCTCGTCGTCGGAGCCCTGCGGTGGCCGTCGCAGCCGGACCGGCGGGCTGCCGAGCCAGCTCGACCCCGGCTTCGACTTCTGCGGCGCCGCAGAGAGCACCGCGACGAGTCCGTGCTTGGGCACCCGTCGGCCCGGCGCCGTCATCCCGCTGTTGCCGAGGAAGGCGCGCCTGCCGATCTTGGCGGGAGCGATGTGCACCCAGCCACGGGCGAGCTCGTAGCCGGCGACCATGGTGTCGTCGGCGAGGAAGGCCCCGTCCGCGATCGACGTCATCGACGGCAGCAGGAGCACCGTCGAGGCCTCGACGTCACGTCCGACCTTGGCTCCCAGGGCACGCAGCCACCATGGCGTGACGAGGCTCGCGTAGATGGGGAAGAGCAGCGTGCGGGCCTGGTCGAGCAGTCGCTCGATGGCCCACACCTGCCATCCGACCCGGCTCCGCACCGGGTGGTAGCCCTCCCGCAGCCCGAGGCCCAGGAGGCGTACGAGCACGATGGTGACCGCTGCGAGGGTGACCAGGGCGAGGACCGTGACGAGGGGCACCGCCGCGTATGCCGTGCCGACCACGTCCTGGGTCTGCGCCCGCCCCACGGGACCGCCGAGCAGCAGCACCCCGGGGAGCAGCGCGAGGAAGGGCAGGATCGACAGGACGACACCGGAGATCCCGTAGACCGCCAGCCAGGCCCGGGCCTCGGGGGGCCGCGTGTCGGGCCACCCGGGGCGGCCCGGAGCGGACACGCGCTGTGCGGGCGAGCCGGCCACGACGCGTCCGGGGCGCACGGACCTCAGCACCGTGGAGCCGGCTTCGACGACGACCTCGCGGCCGATGTGGACGTCGGGCCCGATGGTGCTGCGGGCGCCGACGACGGCCTCGCGCCCGATGTGGACCGGGCCGACGTGCACGACGTCCCCGTCGATCCAGTAGCCGGAGAGGTCGACCTCGGGCTCGATGCTGGCCCCTGCCCCGATCGTCAGCATGCCCGTGATCGGCGGTACCGAGTGGAGGTCGACGCCCGGGCCGATCGAGGCGCCGAGCATCCGCGCGTAGTAGATGATCCAGGGAGCGCCGGCCATCGTGATGGCCCCCATCGCGTCGGCGAAACGCTCAGCGGCCCAGAGCCGCAGCTGCACGCTCCCGCCCCGCGGGTAGCTGCCGGGGCGCACCCCGGCGAGCAGTGCGCGAGCGGCCAGGGCGGACAGGCCCATCCGCCCCAGCGGGCTGATGAACGCGACCCATCCGACGGCCAGGGTCCACCACGACACCGGCACGGACCACTCGGCGAGCCCGGAGAGCCGCAGCAGCTCGGTCAGGGTGGCCAGGGCCACGAGCCACTGCAGGCCCTTGACCGAGAGGAGGACGACCGACACGACCGTCTGCACGAGCTGGGTCCGGCGGGGGATGCGCCGCACCGTGCGGTCGACCCTCGACCCGTCCGCGGCGTCCATGGTGTCGAGGAGGTCGGCCTGGGCGCCGAGACGGGGGCGGGCGTGCACGTCGGCGACGGTGACGGTGGGGTAGCGCTCGCGCAGCAGTGAGACGAGGCGGGCCGACGACAGGCTGCCACCGCCGTGGTCGAAGAAGTCGGCCTTGGTGGATCGCACGGTCGTACCCAGCACCGCGGTCCAGTGTCCGGCGAGCCAGGCTGCCGTGCCGGACAGCTCGCTCGGCTCGTCGTCGTCGTCCGCGTCCGCCAGTGGCCACGGCAGGGCGTCCCGGTCCACCTTGCCGGAGGTGCGGGTCGGGAGCGTCTCGACGAGGGCGAGCACCGGCACGAGCGCGGCCGGCAGCTCCTCGTGGAGCCGGGCGAGCGCTTCCTTCCGGTCGAACGTCCTTGCGGAGGCGGGGACGACGTAGCCGACGAGCACCTGGCTGCCGGCGCTTGTGGTCCGGACCGCCGCTGCTGCCCCCGAGACGTGGGGGAGGGACTGCAGGGCCGCGTCGATCTCGCCGAGCTCGATCCGGCGGCCGCCGAGCTTGACCTGCTCGTCGGCGCGTCCGACGAAGACGAGCCCGGCGGGGTCGTTGACCACGAGGTCGCCGGAGCGGTAGGCACGGTCCCACCCGAGCGTCGGCATCGCGGCGTACTTCTCGGCGTCCTTGTCCGGGTCGAGGTAGCGGGCGAGACCGACCCCGCCGATGATCAGCTGCCCGGTCTCACCGGCGGCCACGGGGTGGTCGTCCGGGCCGACGACGGCGAGGTCCCAGCCGTCGAGCGGCAGGCCGATGCGGATCGGTGCCGTCCCGTCGAGGCGTGCCCCGCAGGCGACGACCGTCGCCTCGGTCGGGCCGTAGGTGTTCCACACCTCACGCTCCGGGGTGACCAGCCGCTCGGCGAGCTCGGGCGGGCACGCCTCGCCGCCGAAGACCAGCAGCCGCACCGGCTCGAGCGCCTCGGCCGGCCACAGGGCGGCGAGCGTCGGGACCGTCGACACGACCGTGACCTCCTCCGCGACGAGCCAGGGGCCGAGGTCCATGCCGGTGCGCACGAGGCTGCGGGGCGCCGGCACGAGGCAGGCGCCGTGGCCCCAGGCGAGCCACATCTCCTCGCACGAGGCGTCGAAGGCCACCGAGAGTCCTGCCAGCACCCGGTCACCCGGCCCGATCGGACTGTCCTGCAGGAACATCCGGGCCTCAGCGTCGACGAAGGCTGCGGCCGACCGGTGCGAGACAGCCACGCCCTTGGGCACGCCGGTCGAGCCCGAGGTGAAGATGACCCACGCGTCGTCGTCCACGCCCACCTGCGGCAGGGCGCGCCTGGGCGATCGAGAGGCGCTGCGCCGAGAGGCCCGGACGGTGGCGGGCACCGTGACCTGTCGGCGCGGCCCGACCACGGCCGTCACCGCTGCCTCCGAGAAGACGAGGTCGGCCCGCTCCTGGGGGTCGTCGACGTCGACGGGCACGTAGGCCGCCCCGGCGTGCAGGATGCCGAGGACGGCGACGTAGAGGTCAAGGGTCCCCGACGGGGCCCGCACGCCCACGCGGTCCCCACGGCATACGCCAGCGGCCGCCAGCTCGACGGCCAGGTGTCGTGCCTGGTCGGTGAGCTGCGCGTAGGTCAGGACCCGGCGGGTGTCGTCGAGCGCCGGGGCGTCTGCGTGGCGCGACGCGACGTCGGCCAGCACGTCGACGAGGGTCCGCGGCGCGGGGGCGCGATCACCGGCCAACAGGGGATCCACCACGCGCACTCCTCGTCAGGGCCGCCGCTTGCCGCCGCGACCTCCACCCCTCGAACCTAGCGCCGCCGGGTGAACGGAGGGTGCGGCTCGGAGGATTACGGCGCGTTCGGGGCGAGCCGGGCACGACCCGATCCGGCGTTCAGCGCGGGTCGCCCTCACTGACACCGAGGCGGACCTTGCCCTTGCTGGGGCAGTCGTCGACATGGGCGAGCGCGTCCTTGCGGGCCTTGTCCCGCGCGCGCCGGGCCGGACCCGTCCAGTCGCAGCTCTTGCAGTAGCCGAGGACGAAGGAGCCGTCCTCCTGCGTGCTGTCGGCGTCGACGCGCTCGAGGACCGCGCGGTACTTGTGCCCTTCGCCGTCCTTCACCGTCAGGTCGTCACCACGCCGCTTGAAGAACCGCGGACCTCGTCCAGACTTCGCCATACCGACATCGTCGCCTGTCCCCGGGGGCTGCGACCAGCGAGGGCCCTGAAGCGGATGGCGACGGTGCCCCGGGATCTAGCCAGCGGGCTACCTCCCTTCGTACGCTGGACGGGAGCCCGAACCGCGGCCTGTAACCATCGAGAAAGAGCCACAGGAGTATGCCGTGAGCCAGCGCCGTGCATCTGTGTTCCAGTCCGAGTCCTTGGCGGAGTCGCGGCCCCATGCCCACCCGGCGCCTGTGGAGCCGCCCGAGCGGTTCCTGCCCGAGACGACGGAGGAGTACCTGCTCGACGCCCTCGAGCGCCTGGACGCCTCCGAGATGCGGGCCGGCCACCTGACGACCGCCCTCGTCCACTCCCGGACCATCGGTGCAGCGGTCGGGGTCCTCATGGCGACAGGCAAGATCACCGAGGCCGAGGCGTTCGACCGCCTGCGCGAGGCCAGCATGGGGCAGAACCGGAAGCTGCACGTCATCGCCCAGGAGGTCGTGGACCGGGGAACTCTCTAGTCGGACGCCGCAGCCCGACGCGGGCACCGCCTAGCTGCGCCCGTGCGGGGACACGTCGACGGCGCCCGTGTCGATGACGTCCAGGGCGACCTCGTGCAGCTTGCGGTTCGTGTTCTGGCTCGCGATCCGGAGCAGGCCGAAGGCCTGCTCCCTCGTCAGCTTGTGCTGGCCCATGAGGACGCCCACGGCCGTGGCTATGTCACGGTTGGAGACGAGAGCCCGCTCGAGGTTGGTCGTCCGGTCGAGCAGGTGGGCTGCCGACACGGCCTGCGCGGCATGCGTCGTGAGGAGCAGGCCCTCCGCCAGGTCGTGCTCGTCGAAGGCGTTCACGTCTTGGGCGTACAGGTTCATGCCGGCGATGACGCCCGTCGCTTCGAGACTCATCCGGTAGGACAGCATGCTGTGCAGGCCCAGCTCTGCGGCCACGCGACGGCCGTACTCGGGCCAGCGCTCGTCCGTCTCGAGGTCCTCCGGCTGGTAGATCGCCCGATCGACGATGGCATCGAGGCAGGGCCCCGAGCCCAGCTCGTACTGGATGCCGTCGGCGCGGCGCGCCACGTCGTCCGTAGCCGCAGCCGTGACGAACCGTTCGTGCGTGAACGTGGTGATGCTGGCGGCGTGGGCGGCCGGGATGCGTTCTACGGCCAGCTTCAGGACGGCCTCGAAGGGGTTGGACTGCGGGGAACGAGAGAGCTCGTCACCGAGGCGCTCGAAGTCCTCGGCCACCCGGCGCAGGTGGTCGGCGACGTCAGGCCTGGTCGTCGTGTCGTTCATCCGTGTGCTCCCTCCGTCTCGAGCATGGCGTGGGACGGCTGCGCTCTCACCGCCCGGAGGTGCACCTACCCACGCCAGCCCGGGACGCAACGCGGGCCTCGAAGCTCCTGCGCAAATGGGTAAGGGGCGACGTGTGGAACCAATTCCGGAGACGAGAGAGGCCCTGCGTCGCCTGGGCGAGCTCGATGACGAGGACCTCGGGCGCGACCTCGAGGACGCCGCGGCAGCGCTGGGACGACGGGTGCCCGGACTCGTGGGCTTCAGCATCAGCGTCCTCGAGCAGGACATCACCTTCACCTACCTCACCACCGCGGTGTCGCTTGCCGGCCTCGATGCCCTGCAGTACCTCGGGGGAGGTCCGTGCGAGGAGGCCGTCGGCACCGGAGCGGTTGTCGCGGTGGACCACGAGGACCTCCTGGACGAGGGTCGCTGGCTGCTGTTCGCGGGCGCGAGCGCGGGCTGTGGTGTGGCCAGCACGCTGTCGTTGCCCATTCTCGCCGGACCGGACGTGGTCGGCAGCGTCAACATCTACGGCGCGGCCGCCGACACCTTCACGGGTCGGCACGAGGAGCTGGCCGGGCTCTTCGGCGCCTGGGCTCCCGGGGCCGTCACCAACGCGGACCTCTCCTTCAGCAGCCGGCTCAGGGCCGCCGGAGCCGTCGAACGGCTCGAGGACCTGGCCGTGGTCGACCTGGCGGTCGGGGTCCTCGTCGCGGCCCACACGATCTCCCCGGTGGAGGCCCGACACCGGCTGGATCTGGCGGCCGCGCGGGCCGGCGTGCCCGTCGTGGACGTCGCGCGCCTGCTCGTCGACGTCGGCACCGGACGCTGACCCGCTCTCTCTGGGTAGGTCTCGACCATGATCGACACCGTCATCCTTGACGTCGACGGGACACTCGTCGACAGCAACTACCACCACACCCTCGCTTGGTCCCGCGCGTTCGGGCGACATGACCTCAACCCGCCGCTGTGGCGCATCCATCGCGCCATCGGCATGGGTGGCGACAAGCTCGTGGCCGAGGTCGCGGGTGGCGATGTCGAGACCGAGCTCGGCGACGCCCTGCGCGACCAGTGGACCGAGGAGTTCGACCAGCTCATCGGCGAGGTGCGGCCGTTCGACGGCTCCCGCCTCCTCCTGGAGACGCTCAAGGAGCGTGACCTGCGCGTCGTGTGCGCGAGCTCGGGGCAGCCGCAGCACGTCGAGACCTTCCTGGACCTCTTCGACGGGCGCTCCGTGGCAGACGCCTGGACCACGGCCGACGACGCCGAGGAGAGCAAGCCGGCGGCCGACCTGCTCCTCGCGGCACTGGGCCGGGTCCACGGCACGAGCGGGGTGATGGTCGGTGACGCGACGTGGGACGCACGCGCGGCGCGGGCTGCCGGCATGCCGTCCCTCGGCCTGCGCACCGGCGGCTTCGGAGACGCCGAGCTGCGCGACGCCGGGGCATCGGATGTCCTCGAGGGGCCGCGGGCCCTGGTGGACGCAGTGAAGCAGGGTCTGCTCGACCGTCTCTGACTCACGACGGCCCTCGGCGTTTGCGCGCGGGCCAGAGGGGTACACCATCCGGCAAGACGGCGCCCAGCATCCCGACGCTCAAGAAGCGGGCCGGACTCGGGACCCGCGCCGATCTCGGAAGGGGTCCACGTACTCATGACCGATCGAATGACCGAACGGATCGATTCCCCCCAAGCGCTGGCCACAACCCTCGGAAACGGCGCCGGCCCCGGCTCGCCGGGTGAGGCCGGCGCCAAGGAGCATGCTGGCGCCGTGGCCCAGGATGCAAAGGAGAGCACGAAGAGCGTCGCCTCCACCGCGGCCTCGGAGGCCAAGGACGTCGCCCACGAGGCGCGGACGCAGCTGCGTCAGCTCTTCGACCAGTTGACCGGTGAAGCCACCGACCAGGCCTCCGGGCAGACGCAGCGCGCCGTCCAGGGCCTGCGCTCCCTCGGCACCGAGCTCTCCGGTATGGCCGAGAGCCAGCAGGGCCAGTCCGGCATGGCCGCCGACCTGGCGCGACAAGGGGCTTCCCGGCTCGACGCCGCCGCCAGCTGGCTCGACGGCCGGGAGCCGGGCGAGATCCTCGACGAGGTCCGCACGTTCGCGCGCCGTCGGCCCGGCACCTTCATCGCCGGCGCCGCCATCCTCGGGCTCGTCGGCGGCCGTCTGACGCGCGGACTGACGAGCGATGCGTCCGGCAGCAGCAACGGCCAGACCTCGCCCGTCCGGAGCAGCTCCGCCGACGCGACCTACAGGGCCGGCACGGCGTATGCCGCTGACACGGGATACGCGACGGACGCGGCATACGGTGACGAGACGGCATACGCCACGGACGCGGCATACGGTGACGACACGGCATACGTCGCCGAGCCCGTCGATCTCAGCGACACCGACCCCACTCGGGTCGACGCCGGCATCGACCCCGCCACCTACACCCACCCCGGACCGGCCACGGGGGTCTCCGGGGAGTCGCGATGAGTACCGCACTGCCCGAGGGGCAGTACCGCGGTCCGGTCGCGGCCGAGCCCGGCTTCGACCCCGTGCATGAGACAGGTCACGAGACAGGTCACGAGAAGGCCGAGTCGGCCTCCATCGGTGAGCTCGTCGCTGACGTCAGCCAGGGCCTGTCGACCCTGCTGCGGCAGGAGATCGCCCTGGCGCGCGCCGAGGCGAAGCAGTCCGTGACGCAGGCCGGCAAGGCCGGTGGCAAGTTCGGGGGTGCTGCGCTCGCCGGCTGGATGGCGCTGCTCTTCCTCTCGATCGCCGTCTGGGAGTGGATGTCGTCCGCCCTGAACAGCCGGGGCTGGGCGGCCGTCATCGTCATGGCGGTGTGGGCCGCCACCGGCGCCGTGCTGTTCAGCATGGGGCGGCGGGACCTCAAGAACATTCAAGGCATGGAGCGCACCGTGGAGACCACCAAGCAGGTCCCCGAGGCGCTCAAGGGACACGAGGAGACGCTGTGAGCACGAACTACCAGTCCACCAGTGACGACCCGGACGTGATCCGGGCCGACATCGAGCGCACCCGCAGTGAGCTGAGCCGTGACGTCAACGCACTCGGGGAGTCGGTGACCCCCGGGCACATGGCACGCAGGGGCGCCGACAAGGTCAAGGACCGGGCCGTGGGGCTCAGGGAGCAGATCATGGGTGCTGCGTCGGACGCCGGTCAGACGACCTCTGGCAGTGCGTCGTCGATGGCCTCGAGCGTGGGGGACACGGCCCACGGGGCGGCCACCAACGTCAAGCGCCAAGCTCACGGAAACCCTTTGGCTGCAGGGCTCGTCGCCTTGGGAGCCGGTTGGCTCCTGGGCTCGCTGCTGCCTGCGAGCAGCAAGGAGGCCGAGGTGGCCGAGGCCGTCAAGGATCGAGCGGCGCCGGTGCTCGACGAGGCCCAGTCGACCGTCAAGCAGGTCGCCCAGGAGAGCGCCGAGCACCTCAAGGAGCCGGCCCAGGACGCGGTGCAGGCCGTCAAGGACCAGGCCCAGGACTCGGTCCAGACCGTGAAGCAGGAAGGCACGTCCGCGGTCCAGGACGTGACCGAGAGCGCGAAGAGCCATGCCGACGAGGCAGGCGCCACCTCGGGCGCCTGACGCCGCCTGACGCCGCCTGACGCACCGCTCGACGACAACAGCTCGACGCGACGGCTCCCGACCGCATTCCAGCGGTCGGGAGCCGTCAGCTCGTGAGCGTCAGGATGCGGGGCTGAGCCGCGCGGCCGCCTCCGCTGCTTCGGGGCCCTCATCGGTGAGCCCGCCGTCCAGGGTTTCGCCGACCTGGGCGTCGAGCTGGTCGTGAAGTCGAGTGGTGATGCGTCGCAGGCGGCGCGAGACCTGCATCTGGCTGACGCCGCGGGCCTCGCCGATCTCGCGCTGGGTCATGCCGTCCACGTAGCGCATGAGCAGCAGCTCGCGCTCCTCGTCGTCGAGCTCGCTCAGGACCTGGGTGAGGCAGACGCGGTCGTCGGCCGCCTCGAGGTCGTCGTCCGGGCAGGCCAGGAAGGCTGCCAGTCCTGGCCGTTCGTCGTCGGCGGGGCTGCAGTCGAGGGACAGGGGGCGGAAACCCGTTGCAGCGGCAAAGGCCTCCCGGACCTGGTCGATGCTCGTACCCACGGCCTCGGCGAGGTCGGCGTCGGTGGGTGTCGTGCCGAGCTCCTGCTCGAGCGCGGAGCGGACGGCCTGCAGGTCGGCCCGCAGCTCTTGGAGGCGCCGTGGCGGGCGCACGACCCACCCGCGGTCGCGGAACCAGCGCTTGAGCTCGCCGGAGATGGTCGGCACGGCGTAGGCGGCGAACGACGGCGCGTGGCCGGGCTCGTAGCGGCGGACGGCCTTGACGAGTGCGAGCCGGGCGACCTGGACGAGGTCCTCGTGCTCGATGCCGCGCCCGTCGTAGCGGCCCGCCATGGTCGTGCAGAGGTCGAGGTAGAGCAGGACCACCTGCTCGATGACTCGGTCCTTCTCCTCCTCGCACGTGGCTGCGGCGAGCTCGTCGAACAACTCGGACGTCCGTGCGTCGCGGTCGATGAACGAGGATCGGGGTTGGGCAGAGTGGGGCGCCATGACTCATCTCCGGTTCATTCGGATGACGGAGTCGGCGCTGTGGTTGGACCGCTCTGACCCTCCGACCCTGCCACGACCGCGCGGCTCGTGCAATCCCCTGCCGTCCCGGCCGGGGCGTCGGGATGGTCCCCCGTGCCCGGCGACGGCGTGTCGCGGGCCGTCCCGGTAGCCTGAGCGTGGCCGTCCACCCACAGATTCGGAGATCCCAGAACGTGACGTCGCAGCCTGACTGGAGAAGCGGGACCCCCCACCCCACGGGCGGCTACGACAAGGTCATCGTCGCCCGCGGCGACACCCTCTACTTCACGGCGGCGCGGCTGCACCGGCTCGACGGGCCGGCCGTGGAGGCCGAGGACGGCTCGGTGCAGTACTGGGTCCACGGCAAGCGCGTGACGGAGCAGGAGTACCGCGATCGCGGGACGAGCCAACAGGTCTGATCGGGCCGTGCGCCCTAGCTGTACCCGGTCACGACGTTGGTGACAGACGGCTGATCGGGGGGAGGCCTTTCAGGGCGGTGTGGCGTCGTCGAGTGTTGTACTCATGCAGCCAGGGTGCAAGGGCGGAGGCTCGCTCGTCGTTGCTGGTGAAGACCTGGCGGT
>NZ_JBFRFG010000021.1:0-79644 GCF_052114705.1 Terrabacter sp. 2YAF2 | reverse complement strand
CGGCCACCGGCGAGCTCCTGCGCCAGCTCGTCCTGGACCCCAGCCGTGACTACCAACCCACCGGACGCCCCACCCGGACCCGCACAAACGAATGAGCCGGACCTACATTCCGTAGGTCCGGCTCATTCCGATGTCCTGAGACATCACACGGTCGGGCTGACAGGATTTGAACCTGCGACCCCTTGACCCCCAGTCAAGTGCGCTACCAAGCTGCGCCACAGCCCGAATGCCCCTCGGGGCGAAAGGAACAGTAGCGCACCGGGTGCCGCTGGTCCCAATCGGCCCCCCTGGGCGGCATCGACGACCAGAGGTCAGCGGCGACGCTTCTCGCGGACGCGCACGGAGACCTCGATGGGCGTGCCTTCGAAGCCGAACTGTTCGCGCAGCCGGCGTTCGATGAACCGGCGGTAGCCCGCCTCGATGAAGCCGGACGCGAAGATGACGAAGCGCGGCGGCCGCGTCGATGCCTGGGTCGCGAACAGGATGCGCGGCTGCTTGCCACCGCGCAGGGGGTGCGGGTGGCTAGCCACGATCTCCCCCATGAACGCGTTGAGCCGGCCGGTGGGGACACGGGTGTCCCAGGACTCGAGCGCGGTCTCGATGGCGGGCACGAGGCGGTCCATGTGCCGCCCGGTGCGCGCAGAGATGTTGGCCCGGGGCGCCCACGGCACCTGGACGAGCTCCTTGTCGATCTCGCGCTCGAGGTAGTAGCGGCGTTCCTCGTCGAGGGTGTCCCACTTGTTGTAGGCGATGACAAGGGCGCGGCCCGAGTCGATGACCTGCTGCACGACCCGGATGTCCTGCTCGGCGATGGGCTCCTCGGCGTCGATGAGCACGACGGCCACCTCAGCCTTCTCGAGCGCGGTCTGGGTGCGCAGCGAGGCGTAGAAGTCCGCGCCACGGCTCTGGTGGACCCGGCGACGGATCCCGGCCGTGTCGACGAAGCGCCACGTCTTGCCGCCGAGCTCGATGAGCTCGTCGACGGGGTCGCGGGTGGTGCCCGCGACGTTGTCGACGACAACGCGCTCCTCGCCCGCGAGGCGGTTGAGCAGGCTCGACTTGCCGACGTTGGGGCGTCCGACGAGCGCGACCCGTCGCGGGCCACCCTGGGCGTACGCGCCGTGGGCCGACACGTCGGGCAGCACGTCGAGGACGGCGTCGAGGGCGTCACCGCTCCCCCGCCCGTGCACGGCGGACACGGGGAAGGGCTGACCCAGCCCCAGGCTCCACAGCATCGCCGCATCGGCCTCGCCGCGCTGGTCGTCGACCTTGTTGGCCACGAGCACGACCGGCTTGCCGGAACGACGCAGGAGCTTGACGACCGCCTCGTCGTCGTCCGTCGCGCCGACGGTGGCGTCGACGACGAACATGACGACGTCGGCGAGGTCGATGGCGATCTCCGCCTGCTCGGCGACCCGCAGGTGGATGCCGGTGGCGTCCGCCTCCCAGCCGCCGGTGTCGACGATGGTGAAGCGGCGCCCGCCCCATTCGGCCTCGTAGGACACCCGGTCACGGGTGACGCCGGGCACGTCCTCGACGACGGCCTCACGACGGCGCAGGATGCGGTTGACCAGACTCGACTTGCCGACGTTGGGGCGCCCGACCACGGCCACGACGGGCAGCGGGCCCTGGGCCGCGCCGTCCTCGGAGAGCGGGCCCTGGGCGTCGAGCAGCGCCTGGTCCTCAGGGCTGAGCTCGAAGTCGTCGAGCCCGGCGCGCAGGGCGCGCTCCACGGCGGCGTCGTCGACCTCGGGGGTCGTGACAGGGCCGTCGGTGGAGTCGGGGGTCGAGATCGGAGCGCCCTCGTCGATGGGGCGGGCGGTCTCGTCAGTCACGGTGTCCTCGAATCAGTGAACGTCTTTTGAAGCGCCATTCTCCCACCGCGCGGAGCGTACGTGTGACGCGAGGGCTTCGCGCAGCTGGTCACTGGCCATGCGCAGGCGCTCGCGGCCCGGTATGCCGTCAGGGACGTCGAGCTCGAAGGGCTCGCCGAAGACGACGTCGAGCGTGCTCCGGGGCCGTGGCCACGCGTCGGCCGACCTGCCCGGGACCCGGGTGCCGCGGACGGCGACGGGCACCAGCGTCGCGCCGGTGCGCAGGGCGATCCAGGCGGCGCCCTGGTTGACCTGCTCGACCTCGCCGCCGCCGCGGTTGCCCTCGGGGAAGATCCCGACCGCTCCCCCGCGCTCGAGCACGGCTGTCGCCGTCGTCAGTGCGGCCCGGTCGCCCACGGTGCGGTCGATCGGGATCTGTCCGACGTTGCGGATGAGCCAGCCGAAGAAGCCCTTGAAGGCCTCCTTCTTGACGAGGAAGTTGGCGGGCCGAGGCGAGAGCGAGAAGACGAACGGCCCGTCGAGGAAGGCCGCGTGGTTGGCGACGAGGATGACGGGGCCGGTGAGCGGCACCCGGTCGGCATGCCAGGCCCGACCGCGGTACAGGGTGTGGAAGATGCCGATGCCGATCCAGCGGCCGACGACGGCCCGACGAGGGTGCGGCGCGAGCGCGGTGCCCGAGCCGGTTGGTGCGGACTCGGGGCTCATGCTCGGGCCGCCTCGACGACCTGCAGCACCGCCGCGACCGAGCCGTCGAAGTCGAGGTGCGAGGTGTCGATCGTCGTCACGCCGTCGGCCGCCACCGTGAACTCCGACACGGCCGAGTCGGCCCGGTCGCGGTCGACGATCTGGGACCGGGTCGCGGCCACGGCGGCTGCGTCGGCTGCTCCGTGCAGCTCCGTGGAGCGGCGCGCCAGTCGTGCCTCCTCGGACGCGGTCAGCAGGATGCGTACGGGGGCGTCCGGTGCGACCACGGTCGTGATGTCGCGTCCCTCGGCGACCACGCCACCCTGCGTTCGCGCCGCCTCCGAGATGAGTCGGCGCTGCAGGACCCGGAGGATCTCGCGCACGGGGATGACGGCAGCCACGGCCGAGACGTTGGTCGAGATGCGCGTCTCGCGGATCGCAGCAGCGACATCCGTGCCGTCCACCGAGACCGAGGGCGCGTCGGGATCGGTGCCGATGGTCAGCGGAAAGCGTTGTGCCGCATCGGTGACCGCGTCGGCGTCGGTGAGGTCCACGCCCTCGTGGAGGCACCACCACGTCAGGGCGCGGTACATGGCGCCGGTGTCGAGGAAGCCGAAGCCGAGAGACCGCGCGACCTGCTTGCTGACGCTCGACTTGCCGGAGCCGGAGGGCCCGTCCACGGCGACGACGAATCCGGACAGATGCTCCTCGGGGGTCTGCGGCATGCGGACGACGATAGTGCCTCGACCGGCCCCGTCCGGGGTCCGCCCGCGAGCCGGGACTCAGTCGTGGACGCGCCACCCGAGCCGGGCCAGCTCGGCTCGCAGCGGCTCGACGGAGGCGGGGACGACGGAGATCTCGGCGATTCCGACGGCCTGTCCGAGCCCGTGCTCGAGGTGGAGGTCCTCGAGGTTGATGCCGGCTTCCCCGACGTCGGTGAGCAGCCGCGCGAGCGACCCCGGCTCGTCCGGGACCACGACGGAGACGACCTCGTATGCCGCGGGCGCAGCGCCGTGCTTGCCGGGGATCCGCGCGTGGCCCAGGTTGCCGGCCTCGAGGACGTGGCTCAGGGTGCCGAGCGCGCCGTCCCCGTCGGCGTCCACGAGCGAGTCGAGCGCGCCGACGACGTCGTCGACCTGGTCGCGGACGTGACGGAGGACGTCGCGCACCGCCGGCGCGTTGCCGGCGAGGATCTGGGTCCACAGGCGGGGGTCGCTGGCCGCGATCCGGGTCACGTCACGCAGCCCCTGTCCTGCGAGCCCCACGGCGGACTCGGGCAGCTCGCGCAGACACGCGGCCACGATGCTCGAGGCGAGCTGCGGCACGTGCGACACGGCAGCGACGGCCTCGTCGTGCTCGTGCGCCGGCATGACGCGGACGGCTGAGCCCACGGCGAGCGCGAGCTCGCGCACCCGACGAACCGCCGCGTCGGTCGACGCCTCGTGGGGGACGACGACCCAGGCGCGGCCGTCGAAGAGGTCGGCCCTGGCAGCCGCCGCTCCCGAGCGCTCCCGTCCTGCCATCGGGTGGGAGCCGACGTAGCGGCTCGAGTCGGCTCCCGAGTCGAGCACGACGCGCAGCACCGACTCCTTGACGGAGGCGACGTCGGTGACGACCGCATCGGGCCACCGGTCGAGCGCGGAGACGACGACGCGGGCAGCGACGTCGGGCGGTGCGGCGACGACGACGACGTCGGGAGCGTCGGTCTCGTCGTCGGCGACGTCGCCGGCCTGCAGGTCGCGGGCCAGACGGACGGCCGTCGGGGACGGGTCGTCGAGCGACACGCGAAAACCGCTGTGGGAGAGGGAAATCCCCAAGCTGGTCCCGATCAGCCCGGTGCCGACGATGCGGACGTGCGTGGTCACCACGCCAGCGTAGCGACCACGATGTCACCCAGCCGGGACATCCGGATCACAGACCAGCGGCCTTGTAGAGCGCGCCGATCTCTGCCTTGTTGAGCCGACGCGTGCGCCCGGACTTGAGGTCGGCGAGACGGATCGGGCCGACCTCGGTGCGGACCAGCTCGAGAACCGGGTGTCCCACCGCCTCGAGCATCCGTCGCACGACGTGCTTGCGCCCCTCGTGCAGCACCACCTCGACCATGGCCTTGCCGGGCTGGTGGTCGACGATCCGGAACGAGTCGACGCTCACGGGGCCGTCCTCGAGCTCGACGCCCTCCCGCAGCCGCTTGCCGACGTCACGCTGCACCGGCCCACGGATGGTCGCCACGTAGGTCTTGAGGACGCCGTACGCCGGGTGCTGGAGCCGATGGGCGAGATCCCCGTCGTTCGTGAGCAGCAGCAGGCCCTCGGTGTCGGCGTCGAGGCGGCCGACGTGGAAGAGCCGCTGCTCGCGGTTGCCGACGTAGTCCTCGAGGGAGATGCGGCCGAGCTCGTCGTGCATCGTGGTCACGACGCCCTTGGGCTTGTTGAACGCGAGGTAGACGCGGTCCTCGTCGAGGTTGACGCGCACGCCGTCGACGTGGACGACCTGGGTCTGCGGGTTGATGCGCACGCCCAGCTCGGTGACGACCTGCCCGTCGACCTCCACGCGACCCTGCTCGATGAGGTTCTCGCAGACGCGGCGCGAGCCGACGCCTCCGGCCGCCATGAGCTTCTGGAGACGCACGCCCTCGGGATCGTGAACGTCGATCTCGGGAGCGGCCTTGCGGTCGGGCAGCTTGGTGGGCTGGCTCGCCTTGGTCGAGCCGGCGAAGCGCGGGCCGGCGGACTTGCCGCCTCCACCGCTGCGGCCGCCCGCGACCGGTCGACCGGTGCGACCCTTGGTCCCGGAGCCGCCTCGTGCGGCGGCGGGGCCGCCACGCCGCGCGCCACCGGGGCCGCCGGAAGAGCCGGACCCCTTCTTGCGCGGCTGGCGGGGAGACCTGGAGTACTCGCTCATGCGTGTCCTTCCTCGATGAGCTCGTCGATGACGTCGGCGTCCGGTAGGTAGGGCGCGAGCGCCGGGAGGTCGTCGAGTGACGACAGCCCCATGCGTTGGAGGAAGTAGGGCGTCGTGCGATAGAGCATCGCACCGCTCTCCCCGAGGTCCTCGACCTCTTCGATGAGACCGCGCGACGTCAGCGTGCGCACGACACCGTCGACGTTGACACCGCGGACGGCACTGACCCGGGCCCGGGAGACGGGCTGGCGGTAGGCGATGACGGCGAGCGTCTCGAGGGAGGCCTGGGTCAGCTTGGCCTGCTGGCCGTCGAGGACGAACTTCTCCACGACGGGCGCGAAGTCGGACCGGCTGTAGACGCGCCACCCGCCCGCGACGCTGCGCAGGGTGAACCCGCGCTGCGCGGCGGCATACTCCTCCTCCAGCGCGTGCAGGTGGCCCTGCACGTCCTCGACGGGCAGCTCGAGCGCCGAGGCGAGCGCGACCTCGGTCACGGGTTCGTCGACGACCATGAGCACGGCCTCGAGAGCCGAGCGGGCCCCGCCCGGGAAGTCGTTGATGTCGAAGGCGATCTGCTCGTCGGCACCGCCCAGGTCCTCGCGGTCATCGAGCGCCTCGGGCTCGGCGGGCTCGCCCGTCCCTTGCGCCGACTGGTCACTCATCGTCTGCTCCTGTCCGTGGGGCGGCTGCGCCACCCGGCTCGTCGATCTCCCGCGGGTCGCTGGCCTCGTGCGGCGCGCCGCCATCGCTGTCGTCGTCGTCAACGTCGCCGTCGTCGCCGTCGTCGCCGTCGTCCTCGTCGAACTCGTCGTCGATGGCGATGTCGCCCGCCTCGGTGCCGGTCCAGCGGATGTCGAGCTCCCCGAGCGCCTCGGCCTGCTCGAAGGCGATGGCGGCCTCCTTGAAGAGCTCGAGCAGCGCGAGGAACCGGGCGACGATGACGAGCGTGCTGTCGGCATCGGCGACGAGGCTCCGGAACGAGACCTGGCCGCGGTGGCGCAGCCGGTCGACGATGATCGCGGCCTGCTCCCGGACGCTGACCTGGGGCGCGTGCAGGTGCTCGAGGCCGACGGTGGGCGCGATCTTCGGCGTCATCGCCCGCGCGGCGATCATCGCGAACTGCTCGGGCGTCACGGCGATGACGAGCTCGGGAAGCAGCTTGGCGAACTCGGGCTCGAGGCCCGCCTGGCGCGGCGTGATGCGGCCGGCCGTGGCCATCCGGTCGCGGAAGGTGTTGGCGATCTCCTTGTAGGCGCGGTACTGCAGCAGCCTGGCGAAGAGCAGGTCGCGTGCCTCGATGAGTGCCAGGTCCTCGTCGTCCTGCGGTGCCGCCGACGGCAGCAGGCGTGAGGCCTTGAGGTCGAGCAGGGTGGCGGCGATGAGCAGGAACTCGGAGGCCTGGCCGAGGTCCCAGTCGCTGTCGGTGGCCTGGGCCGCCTTGATGTGGGCGACGAACTCGTCGGTGACCTTGGCCAGGGCGACCTCGGTGATGTCGAGCTTGTGCTTGCTGATGAGGCCGAGCAGCAGGTCGAAGGGCCCCGAGAAGACGTCGAGGTGCACCTCGAACGGCGCCGACGACCGGCGCGTGATGACACCGCCGGGGGTCAGCTCCTCCGTCGGGGCGGCCGGAGCGGCAGCCCCGGCCTCGGCGAGTTCGGCGACCGGAGTGACCTCGGCGAGGGCAGCGTCGTCGGCGTCGACCGCGGGGCGGCCGACGGTGTCCTGCTCGGTCATCGAATCACTACGGATCAGGCCGCGGCACCGCGCGCGACGAGCTCGCGGGCGAGCTGGCGATAGGCGTTGGCACCGGAGTGGTCCGAGGAGTACGACGTGATCGGCTCGGCGGCGAGCGTCGCGTCGGGGAACTTCACGGTGCGGCTGATCACGGTGTGGAAGACCTGCTCGCCGAAGTGGTCGACGACGGAGCGCACTACCTCCCGGCTGTGCAGCGTGCGGCCGTCGTACATCGTGGCGAGGATGCCGTCGACCTGCAGGCGGGGGTTGAGCCGGTCGGTGATCTTGTCGATGGTGTCGATGAGCAGGGCGACACCGCGCATGGCGAAGAACTCGCACTCCAGCGGGATGACGACCCCGTGCGCGGCGGTGAGGGCGTTGACGGTGAGCAGGCCGAGCGACGGCTGGCAGTCGATGAGGACGATGTCGTACTCGTCGATGACGGGGCGCAGCACCCGGGCCAGGATCTGCTCACGGGCCACCTCACCGACGAGCTGGACCTCGGCGGCCGACAGGTCGATGTTGGCCGGCACGAGGTCGAGGTTCGGGGTGCGGGTGTGCTGGATGACGTCGTGGATGTCGTGGCCGCGCTCGATGAGCAGGTTGTAGATCGTCGTGTCGAGCTCCTGGGCGTTGACGCCGAGGCCCACCGAGAGCGCGCCCTGCGGGTCGAAGTCGACGACGAGGACCTTGCGGCCCAGCTCGGCCAGGGCCGCACCGAGGTTGATGGTCGTCGTCGTCTTGCCGACGCCGCCCTTCTGGTTGCACATCGCGATGATGCGCGCGGGTCCGTGGCTCGAGAGCAGCCCGGGCTCCGGGAAGTCGGGGAGCGGGCGGCCGGTCGGGCCCATCGCGCCGGATCCGGCGGACTCGGTGCCCGGCAGCTGCGCGACCCGAGGGGTGGCGCTGACCGGGCCGGGTCGGGGCTGTTCGAGGTCCTCGGACCGCACGGACTGCATGGTGTCGTGTGACTCCTCGTTCACCGGGTGTTCTACTCCGCTCGGCGTTGCCCTGAGATGCTGCGGTCAGCCTCGCGCTGATCACGTGTGACCTTATCAGCGGGCGCGGGGGTGGGCGCCCGCATAGACCTCGCGGAGGCGGTGCACCGAGACCATCGTGTAGATCTGGGTGGTCGTGACCGACGCGTGCCCGAGCAGCTCCTGGACGACGCGCACGTCGGCTCCCCCGTCGAGCAGGTGGGTGGCGAAGGAGTGGCGCAGCGTGTGCGGCGACACGTGCTCGGTGAGGTCGGCCCGCTCGGCGGCGCGCTGGATGACCGCCCACGCCGACTGGCGCGAGAGCCGGGCGCCGCGCTGGTTGAGGAAGAGCGCCGGACCGCCCCGTCCGTGCTGGGCGAGGGCCGGTCGGCCGCGCACGAGGTAGGCCGTCACGGCCTCCACGGCGTAGCGCCCCACCGGGACGACGCGCTCCTTGCCGCCCTTGCCGCGCAGCCGCACCGAGGCCCCTCCCCCGCTGGCCGGGCCACCTGCGGGGAGGCCGGGGTCGGCCGTCTCGAGGTCGTCGACGTCGAGGCCGACGGCCTCGCTGATCCGGGCGCCGATGCCGTAGAGCAGCTCGAGCAGCGCCCGGTCCCGGAGCGACTCGGGCGTGTCGCCGACCGACGCCGCCGCGAGCAGGCGTTCCACGGCCTCGAGCGGGATCGCCTTGGGCAGCCGTGCGGGCGGCTTGGGCGGGGCGACGTTGGCCGCCGGGTCCCCGGCCGCCTCGCCCTCGAGAGCCAGGAAGCGGTGGAAGCCGCGGACCGCCACGAGGGTGCGGGCGGCGGAGGAGGCGGCCAGACCGCGCTCGCGCAGCGACGCGAGGAAGTCGGTGACATCGGCCTCGGTGACCCGGCCGGCCTCGTCGATCCCCTTCGCGGCGAGGAAGGCGGTGTAGGCGCGCAGGTCCCGGGCGTAGGAGGTGAGCGTGTTGTCGGACGCGCCCTTCTCGACCCGGACGTGGTCGAGCCACCCGCGGACGTCGCGCTCGAGGCGCGAGAGCGGTGCCGCGGGTGGCCCGGTGACGACCTGGTCGGTCAGGACAGCGCCTCGTCGAGGCTGACCGACGCCATGCCGTGGGCCTCGGCCACCCCGGCGTACGTGACGTGGCCGTCGTGCGTGTTGAGGCCGAGCCCGAGCGCGTGGTCGGACCGCAGCGCGTCGCGCCACCCCTGGTTGGCGAGCTTCACGGCATACGGCAGGGTCGAGTTGGTCAGCGCGTAGGTCGAGGTGTTGGGCACCGCACCCGGCATGTTGGCCACGCAGTAGAAGACCGAGTCGTGCACGCGGTACGTCGGGTCGGCGTGCGTCGTCGGGTGGCTGTCCTCGAAGCATCCGCCCTGGTCGATGGCGATGTCGACGAGCACGGAGCCCGGCTTCATCTGCGACACGAGCTGGTTCGAGACGAGCTTGGGGGCTGCGGCCCCGGGGATGAGCACCGCGCCGATGACCATGTCGGCCTCCTGCACCTGCTGCTGGACCGTGAGCCGGTTCGAGGCCAGCCCGTGCACCTGGTTCTCGTAGCGCCAGAACGACATCCGGAGCTTGTCGAGGTCGGTGTCGAGCAGGGTGACGTCGGCCCCCATGCCCAGGGCGATGTTCGCAGCGTTCTGCCCCGAGACGCCGGCGCCGAGGATGACGACCTTCGCGTTGGCCACGCCACCGACGCCGCCCATGAGGACGCCGCGCCCGCCCTGCGCGCGCATCAGCGCGTGCGCACCGACCTGGGGCGCGAGGCAGCCGGCCACCTCGGACATCGGGTAGAGCAGCGGCAGGGCGCCCGAGGGCAGCTGCACCGTCTCGTAGGCGATGCCGGTGACCTTGCGCGCCACGAGCTCCTCGGTGAGCGGCTTGTCGGCCGCGAGGTGCAGGTAGGTGAAGAGGGTCAGGCCCTCTCGCATCCGGTGGTACTCCTCGGCCACGGGCTCCTTGACCTTGAGCACCATGTCGGCCTCGCCCCAGACGTCGTCGGCGGAACCGATGACGCGGGCCCCGGCTGCCACGTAGTCGTCGTCGCTGATCTGGGACCCGACGCCGGCGTCCTTCTCGACGAGGACGTCGTGCCCGTTCTCCACGAGCTCGTGGACGCCGGAGGGGGTGATGGCCACGCGGTACTCGTGGTTCTTGACCTCGCGGGGGATGCCGACCTTCATGCTGCTGCACTTCCTTCCGGACTGACTCGGCCACGGCGCCGTTGCCGCGGTGAGAAGGGGCCCTCAGGGGCCGCGAAGCCACTGTATCCGTGGCCGTCACGGCCCGGTCGGCAGCCGGCGAACTCCCCCCGGACTCGCCGCGCGCCTGCCGCCGTCGTCGCGCCCACGTGTGCTTTGGCGCGGTCTTCGCCACCATGGGGCGCGTGAAGCTCTACGCAGACACCCCGGCCCGGCGCACGCGACAGATCCTGTCCGACGTGCTCATGCTGCTCTGGATCGGGCTCTGGGTGTATGCCGGTCGCCAGGTCCACGACACCGTGGAGCAGCTGCGCGCGCCCGCCGACTCGATCACGTCGGCGGGCCGGTCGGTCAACGGCGCCCTCACCGGCGCGGGCGACCAGGCCGGGCAGATCCCGCTCGTGGGCGACCAGCTGAGGACGTGGCTGACCCAGGCCGCAGGGTCGGGCACGACCCTCCAGTCGGCGGGGACGTCCATGGCGGACACCGTCGACAGGCTCGCCCTGGGGCTCGGCCTCGTCATGGCGCTCGCACCCATCCTGGTCGTCCTCGCCGTGTGGCTCTACGTCCGAGTTCGCTTCGTGCGCAACGCGACCCAGTCGCAGCGCTTCATCGACGCCGGTGAGGACCTCGACCTCTTCGCGCTCCGGGCCATGTCGAACCAGCCGATGCGGGCGCTGGCACGCGTGTCCGAGGACCCGGCAGGTGCCTGGCGGCGACAGGACCGAGACGTCATCCGGCGCCTTGCCCTGCTCGAGCTGCGCGACCAGGGCCTGCGCCCACCGCCCGGCGCCTGACCCTCTCCTCCCGTCGAGTACTCAGTCGACGCGGGTGACCTGCGGGACGAGGTCCTCGGCCGGCGGGGTCCACGACTCGGCGGAAGCCGGGACCTGTTCACCCGAGCGGATGTCCTTGACCTCGTCGCCCGATTCGGCCGCGCCGGGGAACCAGACGTACGGGATGCCTCGCCGCTCGGCGTAGCGGATCTGCTTGCCGAAGCGCGCCGCCGAGGGGGCGACTTCGCAGGAGATGCCGCGTCGACGCAGCGCCGTCGCCACCGCGACCGCGCCCTCGCGCGACTCGTCGTCGGTCAGGGCCACGAGCACGGCGGCGGGTGTCGACCGGGACGCGGTGACGAGCCCGCGGCCGATGAGCAGGCCGAGGATGCGGGTCACGCCGATCGAGATGCCGACACCGGGGTAGGTGTTCCTCCCGTCGCTGGCGAGGGCGTCGTAGCGCCCGCCGGAGCAGAACGAGCCCCACGACTCGTGACCGATGAACTGGGTCTCGTAGACGGTGCCGGTGTAGTAGTCGAGGCCGCGCGCGATGCGCAGGTCGGCGACGAGCTTGCCCGGGGCGTGGGCCATTCCGGTGCGGATGACGTTCGCGAGTGACTCGAGTCCCTCGTCGAGCAGCGGGTGCTCCACACCGAGCGCGCGCACCTGCTCGACGAAGCCGAGGTCGGTCGAGCGGACGCCGGCGAGTGCGAGGCACTGGTCGGCCTGCTCAGGCGTCGTACCCGACTCGACGAGCAGCGCCTTGACCTTCTCCGGTCCGAGCTTGTCGAGCTTGTCGACGATCCGCAGGGTCCCGATGACGTCGGTGATCCCGATGCCCTGGTAGAAGCCGTTCGGGATCTTGCGGTCGTTGACCTGGATGACGAACTCGCCGACCGGGAACTTGCTGAACACGTCGGCGATGACGAGCGGCATCTCCGCCTCGAAGTGCGGCGAGAGCTGGCCCACGTCGACGACGTCGATGTCGGCCTGGGTGAACTCGCGGTAGCGGCCCTCCTGGGGCCGCTCGCCGCGCCAGGCCTTCTGGATCTGGTAGCGCCGGAACGGGAAGGCCAGCTTGCCGGCGTTCTCGAGGACGTAGCGGGCGAACGGCACCGTCATGTCGAAGTGCAGGCCCCAGCGGGCGTCGTCGCCGGCGCCACCGGCGAGGCGCGACACGGCGTAGATCTCCTTGTCGGCGTCCTCGCCCTGCGCGCTGAGCCGGTCGATCGGCTCGATGGACCGGGTCTCGACGGAGGAGAACCCGTGCAGCTCGAACGTCTCCCGGATGACGTCGAGGAACCGCTGCTCGACGATGCGCTCGGACGGGAGGTACTCGGGGAAGCCGCTGATCGGGGTGACCTTGGAGCTGGCCTTGGCAGCGGACTTCGAGGCGGGACGCGTGCTCACGCGGGCAAGTCTCTCAGGTAGGGGTTGGTGGTCCGCTCGTGGGCCATCGTCGTGGCCTGGTAGTGCCCGGGCAGCACGAGCGTCGTGTCGGGCAGGGGCAGCACGACGTCCCGCAGGCTGCGCTGCATCGCGGCCGGGTCGCCCCCGGGCAGGTCGGTGCGGCCGACGGAACCGGCGAAGAGGACGTCCCCGGTGACCATCGTGCGGTCGACGTCGACCTGATCGCGGATGCCGTCCGGGACGCGGTCGATGCCGAACATGACCGAGCCCTCGGTGTGCCCGGGGGCGTGCAGCACGTCGAACTCCATCCCGGCCAGGGTCAGACGGGTGCCGTCGGTGATCTCGACGACGTTGGTCGGCTCGGTCCACGTCGCAGCCGCCCCGAACTGCTGCTCGAACATCGCGATGAGCCCCGGGTTGCTGCGCCCGAGCAGGTCGTGGAGCCGGTAGCGGTCGTCGGCGTGGATGTAGGCAGCCGTGTCGGACCCGCAGACCGGCGTCACGGAGTAGACGTGGTCGACGTGCCCGTGCGTCAGCAGCACCGCAGCCGGCCGCAACCGGTGCCCTGTCAGGATCTCGCGCAGCGTCTCCTCGACCCCGACCCCCGGGTCGACGATGACGCACTCCTCCCCCGACTGCGGGGCGAGGACGTAGCAGTTGGTGTCGAAGGCCTGGGCGGGGAACGCGATCGTCAGCACGCTGGGAGCCTAGCGAGGACGCGATCCCGGGCATCCGGCATACGTCCTCGGTGGGCGGCGTCGACCGCTGAGGTATGCCGGGTCGACGCCGTTGGGAGCGCGATCGCGCCTCGGAGCCGAGATGTCACGGACTCGTGACCCCTCCCGCTGCGCCGGCCCCATCGTCGTTCCCTAAAATGACCGGACGCCCGGGGACCGCCCATGTGGCCCGTACGAGGAGAGGTTCGTGACCAAAGAGCAGGAACGCGCACGTGCGCGCCGCCGCCACGAGGAACAGCAGAAGAGCGCCAAGCCGCCGGTGGGCGACTCGACGCGCGACAAGCAGGTCTTCGGTGTGATCCTCGCGGTCATCCTCATCGTCGCAGCCGCCATCGTCGTCCCCAAGCTCGTCGGCAGCTCCGACGCGGCAACGCCCGCGGCCGCCTCGACGACGCCCGCCAGCACCGCGACCGGCACGCCGACCGGCGGACTCGCGGCCGGGCAGAAGCTCGCAGCCGGCTGCACGGCGCCCCCGGCGAACCAGACGGCCCCGAAGCAGCAGAAGGAGGTCCCGGCCAAGGCCACGGCTGCCGGCAAGACCTTCGTCGCGACCGTGAAGACGACGTGCGGCGACCTCACCTTCGAGCTCGACGGCACCAAGGCACCGCAGACCGTCGCGTCGTTCATCAACCTCGCCAAGACCGGCTACTGGGCCCCGAGCCCGTGCCACCGCGTCACCACGGAGGGTATCTACGTCCTCCAGTGCGGTGACCCCACCGGCAGCGGCCAGGGCGGCCCCGGCTACACCTTCGGCATCGAGAACGCCCCCAAGGACGGGAAGTACCCCACCGGCGTGCTCGCCATGGCCCGCACGCAGGACCCGAACAGCAACGGCGGCCAGTTCTTCATCACCTACAAGGAAACCCAGTTGCCCACCGACGGTGGTGGCTACACGATCTTCGGAAAGGTGACCAAGGGCCTCGACATCGTTGACAAGATTGCCGCCAACAAGGCCCTGCCACCCAGCCCGACGGACGGAACCCCCGTCTCCCCGATCAGCATCCTCAGCGTCAGCGTGACGGAGAAGAAGGCATGACCGACATCCAGCAGCCCGAGCCCGACGAGACCACCGACGCCGGGACGGATCCCGGCATCCCGGCCGGCACGTCCCCGGAGGCCGAGGCGCCGGCCCCCGTCACGGAGCCGGAGTCCGCCGAGCCGGCCGGCACCGCGCCGGTCGCTGCGGAGGCCGAGGAGTCGCCGGCGGCCGTCGCCGAGACCGCGGACGCCCTGGCCTCGGTGAGCAGCACGGAGGCAGCAGACACTGCCGAGGAGACGGCGACCGAGGAGACGGCGACCGAGGAGACGGCGACCGAGGAGACGGCGACCGAGGAGACGGCTGCGGACCCCTCGCCGGCGAGCATCCCCAAGCCGTCGTCGATCCCGACGCCGGCGGCGCTCGCCAAGGCCGTGCCGCACCCCACCGTGACGCCCGCGGCGCCGGCGCTGATCACGACCGACCACTCCGCGTCCGCGGCGTTCGGTCGCGTCGACGAGAACGGCACCGTCTTCGTGCGCACCAAGGACGGCGAGGAGCAGGAGGTCGGCTCCTACCCCGGCGCGACCGACGAGCAGGCGCTGACCTACTTCGCCCGCAAGTACGACGAGCTGTTCGCCTCGGCCGTGCTCCTCGAGCAGCGCCTCTCGCAGCCCGAGGTGCCGTCCAAGGACGTCGCCGAGGGACTCAAGACCCTGGCCGCGCAGGTCAAGGACGCGACCGTCGTCGGCGACCTCGACGCCCTCGCCACCAAGCTCGACGAGATCCAGTCCGGCCTGGCCGCCAAGCGCAACGTCGAGCAGCAGCACCGGGCCGAGGCTCGGGTCGCGGCCACGGCCGAGCGCGAGAAGATCGTCGCCGAGGCCGAGGAGATCGCGGGTCAGCCCGAGAACCGCATCCAGTGGAAGACCAGCGGCGCCCGGATGCGCGAGCTGCTCGACGAGTGGAAGGCCCACCAGCGCTCGGCCACGCGCCTCGACCGCGAGACGGAGTCGAACCTGTGGCAGCGGTTCAGCGCCGCCCGCAACGGCTTCGACAAGGCCCGTCGAAGCCACTTCGCCGGGCTCGACGCGCAGCACGCCGACGCGAAGAGCGCCAAGGAGCAGCTCGTCGCGGACGCCGAGAAGCTCGCGACGAGCACCGACTGGGCGGCCACCGCGGGTGCGTTCAAGCGACTCATGGACGAGTGGCGCCGCGCGGGCCGGGCCAGCCGGTCCGACGACGACAAGCTGTGGGCCCGCTTCAAGGCCGCCCAGGACAGCTTCTTCGCGGCCAAGGACGAGGTCGTCGCGGTCGAGGAGGAGCAGTACCGCGGCAACCTCGCCGTCAAGGAGGCCCTGCTCGTCGAGGCCGAGGCGATCCTGCCCGTCACCGATCTCGAGAAGGCCAAGGCCCAGCTGCGCGTCATCCAGGACAAGTGGGACGCCGCCGGCAAGGTCCCGCGGTCCGACATGGAGCGCGTCGAGAAGGCCATGCGGCGCATCGAGCAGACCGTACGTGACGCCGACGACCGCCGCTGGAAGTCGAGCAACCCCGAGGTCGCGGCCCGCGCCCGGGCCATGGTCGACCAGCTCGAGCGCGCCGTCGCCGACCTGCAGGACGACCTCGCGAAGGCCGAGGCGTCCGGCAGCGCGAGCAAGGTCAAGAAGGCCCGCGAGGCCCTCGAGGCCCGTCAGGTCTGGCTCGACCAGGCCCGCGCCGGCGTCGCCGAGTTCGGCGGCTGACCGAGGCACCACGCGCACGAGAAGGCCCGCCCCGCAAGCGAACTCGCCGGGCGGGCTCTCTCGTGCGCCACGGTCACATCGTCGACTTGCCGCCGTTGACGCGGTAGACGTCGAAGACGCCGTCGATCCGGCGCACCGCCTTGATGACGTGGTCGAGGTGGGCGGGATCGCCCATCTCGAAGGTGAACCGGGAGATGGCGACCCGGTCGCGCGACGTCTGCACCGAGGCCGACAGGATGTTGACGTGCTGGTCCGACAGGACGCGCGTGACGTCGCTGAGCAGGCGGTTGCGGTCGAGCGCCTCGACCTGCAGCTGGACGAGGAAGACGCTCGCCGAGCTGGGGGCCCACTCGACGTCGATGAGCCGCTCGGGGTTGGCCGTCAGCTGGTCGGCGTTGGTGCAGTCGACGCGGTGCACCGAGACACCGTTGCCCCGGGTCACGAACCCGATGATGGGGTCCCCCGGCACCGGGGTGCAGCACTTCGCGAGCTTGACCCACACGTCGGCGGTCCCGACGACGACGACCCCCGGGTCGCCCGGCTTGCGCCGGCTGGCTGCCCGCGTGGGGACGGTGGCCTCCGCGAGGTCCTCGGTGGCGCCCTCGACGCCACCCATCGACGCCACGACCTTGCCGACGACGTGCTGCGCCGACACGTGTCCCTCGCCCACGGCGGCGTACAGCGCCTCGATGTCCTGGTAGCGCAGGTCGGTCGCGACCGCCGTCATCGACTCGTGGCTCATCAGCCGCTGGAGCGGGAGGTTCTGCTTGCGCAGGGCCTTGGCGATCGCGTCCTTGCCGGCGTCGATGGCCTCCTCGCGCCGCTCCTTGGAGAACCACTGCTTGATCTTGTTGCGGGCGCGGGGGCTCTTGACGAACTGGAGCCAGTCGCGCGAGGGCCCGGCACCGTCGGCCTTGCTCGTCAGCACCTCGACGACGTCGCCGTTCTCGAGCGTCGACTCGAGCGGGACGAGGCGGCCGTTGACGCGCGCACCGATGCAGTGGTGCCCGACCTCGGTGTGGACGGCATAGGCGAAGTCGACGGGCGTGCCGCCCACGGGGAGCGCGACGACCGACCCCTTCGGCGTGAAGACGTAGACCTCGCTGCTGCCCATCTCGAAGCGCAGCGAGTCGAGGAACTCCCCCGGGTCCTCGGTCTCGCGCTGCCAGTCGAGCAGCTGGCGCAGCCACGCCATGTCGTTCTGCGGCGTGATCTCGCCGGGACGCGCGGGACCGCCGCCGTTGTTCTGGTCCTTGTACTTCCAGTGCGCCGCGACGCCGTACTCGGCCCGGCGGTGCATCGTGTGCGTGCGGATCTGGATCTCGACCGGCTTGCCCTGCGGGCCGATGACCGTCGTGTGCAGCGACTGGTACATGTTGAACTTCGGCATCGCGATGTAGTCCTTGAACCGGCCCGGGACCGGGTTCCACCGCGAGTGGAGGGCGCCCAGCGCCGCGTAGCAGTCGCGCACCGTGTCGACGAGCACCCGGACGGCGACGAGGTCGTAGATCTCCTCGAAGTCGCGACCCCGCACGATCATCTTCTGGTAGACGGAGTAGTAGTGCTTGGGCCGACCCGTCACGACGGCCTTGATCTTGGCGGCCGTGAGGTCCTCGGTGACCTGGGCGCGCACGCCGGCGAGGTACTCCTCGCGGGCCGGGGCGCGCTCGGCGACGAGGCGCACGATCTCGTCGTACACCTTCGGGTAGAGCGTCGCGAACGAGAGGTCCTCGAGCTCCCACTTGATGGTGTTCATGCCGAGGCGGTGCGCGAGGGGCGCGTAGATCTCGAGCGTCTCGTTGGCCTTGCGCTTGGCCGACTCGGCGCTGACGTAGCGCCACGTGCGGGCGTTGTGCAGCCGGTCGGCGAGCTTGATGACGAGGACCCGGATGTCGCGCGCCATCGCGATGACCATCTTGCGCACGGTCTCGGCCTGCGCGGCCTCGCCGTAGGTGACCTTGTCGAGCTTGGTGACGCCGTCGACGAGCATCGCGATCTCGTCGCCGAAGTCGCGCCGCAGCTCGTCGAGGCTGTATGCCGTGTCCTCGACGGTGTCGTGCAGCAGCGCCGCCGCGAGCGTCGGGGGCGTCATGCCGAGCTCGGCGAGGATCGTCGTCACGGCGAGCGGGTGCGTGATGTACGCGTCGCCGCTCTTGCGCATCTGCCCCTCGTGCGCGTGCTCGGCGACGGCATACGCCCTCTCGATGACCGACAGGTCCGCCTTCGGGTGGTTCTGGCGGACCGCGGTCATGAGGGGCTCGAGGACGGGGTTGCCGGCCGGCCGGGTGGCCCCGAAGCGAGCGAAACGGGCGCGCACCCGCGACGGGGTGGACAGCTCGTTGCGGACGTCCTCGCTCATGAAGTGAGTCTAGGCCGTCCGTCCGGGATCACAGCGTGAGGATCGCGCTGACGGGCCGGTCCGCGAGACGCTTGCGGCCCTCGAGGAAGGCCAGCTCGAGGACGACCTCGATCGCGGCCACCTGTGCGCCTGCGCGCTCGACGAGCAGTGCGGTGGCCTCGGCGGTCCCCCCGGTCGCGAGGACGTCGTCGATGACGAGGACCCGCTGTCCGGGCTCGAAGGCGTCGGTGTGCACCTCGATCTCGGCCGTGCCGTACTCGAGGGCGTAGGACTCCTTGAGGGTCTCCCCCGGGAGCTTGCCCGCCTTGCGGACCGGCACGATGCCCAGACCGAGCTCGTAGGCCACCGCGGCACCGAGGATGAACCCGCGGGCCTCGATGCCGACGACGACGTCGACCTGCCCGGCGTACCGGCCCGCGATGTCGCGCACGAGCTCGCCGAGGGCGTGGCCGTCCGCGATGAGCGGCGTGAAGTCCTTGAAGAGGACCCCGGGCTTCGGGAAGTCCGGGATGTCACGCAGCTTGCTCGCGACGAGGTCACTGATCTGGCTCACGCCATCTCCTGGTGGTGGTTGGAACGAGCGGTCGTGGGCCGACCGCTCCGATGGGACCGCTGCCGCGGGCCCGTCGTCAGCGCCGCGACTTCGGGGCGCGCTTGGGCTGGTTGCGCGGCCCGGCCTGGGCGTACTTGTGCACCGGACGCGGCATCCCCTCGGCCGAGGCCGACGTCGAGTCAGAAGCCACCTCGGCCGCCCCGGTGGAGTCGGCGCCGACGACCGCCGGTTCGGGGACGCCGTGGGGAGCCGCAGGGCCCTGCTTGGCGCCGTGGCGCGCGACGTACGCGTCGAGCTCGCGGACCGCGGGCTCGTTGCGACGCAGGTCGACGAGCAGCGGCGTGGCGATGAAGATCGACGAGTAGGCGCCGACGGCGATGCCGATGAACAGCGCGAGCGACAGGTCGAGCAGCGTGCCGGGCCCGAGCAGGGTGAAGCCGACGAAGAGCACGGCGGCGATCGGCAGGAGCGCGACGACGGTCGTGTTGATCGAGCGGACCAGGGTCTGGTTGACCGCGAGGTTGGCCGCCGCGGAGTACGTCATGCGCTTCGTGCGGAAGGCCTCCGCGGTGTTCTCGCGGACCTTGTCGAAGACGACGACGGTGTCGTAGAGCGAGTAGCCGAGGATCGTCAGGAAGCCGATCATCGACGACGGGGTGATCTCGAATCCGAAGAGCGCATAGATGCCGACGGTGATGACGAGGTCGTGCAACAGCGCCACGAGGCCCGAGACGGCCATCTTCCACGTCCGGAAGTAGAGCGCCATGACGATCGTCACGAGGACGAGGAAGACGACGAGGCCCCGGATCGCCTGCTGGCTGACCGACTGTCCCCAGCTGGGCCCGATGAGCGAGGCACTGACCGCGTTCTTGTCGACACCGAACTGCTGGGCGAGCGCCGCACTGGCCTCGTCGGTGCGGTCCGACGCCGCCTCGGACTGCACGCGGACGGTGTCCTGGCCGATGATCGTCGAGATGACGTTGCCCGGGATGCCCGCGGTGGAGATCGCGGACTGCGCCTTCTCCTCGTAGCCCTGGCTGTTTGAGACGCCCTGGACGCGGAACTCGGAGCCACCGCTGAACTCGATGCCGAAGTTCAGGCCCTTGACGAAGATGCCGACGAGGGCGAAGGCGATGAGGACGGCCGAGAGGGCGTACCACGTCTTTTGGCGCTTGATGAAGTCGACCGAGCGCTTGCCGGTGTAGAGGTCGTTCCCGACCTGGGAGAAGTTGATCATGCCTGGGCCTTCCCCTCGGCGATGCGGGCCGAGCCCACGGTGGCGGGCGGGCGCTGGGCGCCGGGTGCCCCGAACTGGCCGCGACCGCGGTAGCGGACCGACTCCTTGGCGCCGAGGCGCTGCGGGTCGAGACCCGACCACTTGTGACCGTTGCCGAAGAACTCCGTGCGGGCCAGCAGCTGCACCGTCGGGTGCGTGAAGAGCATGACGACGAGCAGGTCGATGAGGGTGGTCAGGCCGAGGGTGAAGGCGAAGCCGCGGACGTTGCTCGAGGCCAGGAGGTAGAGCACGACGGCCGCGATGAAGTTCACGCCGTCCGCCGCGATGATCGTGCGCCGCGCGCGCTTCCAGCCGGTCTCGACGGCGGCGACGAGCGGGCGACCGTCTCGCACCTCGTCGCGGATGCGTTCGAAGTAGACGATGAAGCTGTCGGCCGTGACGCCGATGGCCACGATGAGGCCGGTGACCCCGGCCATGGTGAGGCGGAAGCCGTGCGTCGTGCCGAGAATCGTGACCGCGAGGTAGGTGATGACCGAGGCGACGACGAGCGAGGCGACGGTGACGAGGCCGAGCGCGCGGTACTGGAACAGCGAGTAGACGACGACGAGCAGCAGGCCGATGAAACCGGCGAGCAGGCCGATGCGGAGCTGCTCCTCACCGAGCTGGGGGGTGATGTTGTCCTGCGTCTGCAGGGCGAAGGAGATCGGCAGGGCACCGAACTTCAGCTGCTCGGCGAGCTGCTTGGCGGAGTCGATGGTGAACGAGCCGGTGATCGAGGCCCGCCCGTCGGTGATGACGGCACGCGCCTGGGGGGCCGTGATGACGGCCTTGTCGAGCACGACCGCGAACTGGTCGAGGGGCGGCTGGGACTGCAGGCCGTAGAGCCGCTTGGTGACGGCGGCGAACTTGGCCTTGCCGGCGTCCTTGAACGACAGGGCGACCTCGACGATGGAGGTCGGCTGGCCGTTGGGGCCGGGCTGGTAGCCGCTCGTCGCGTCGGCGATCTCGCTGCCGTCGATCTCGCTCGGGCCGAGGACGTATTTCGTGGTGCGGTCCTCGCCACACGTGGCGATGGGCTGCGTGGGGTCGTCCTGGACCTTGTCGACCGCTCCGGGGGTGGAGCAGTTGAGTGCGGTGTACGCCTTGGCGACCTTCGCAGCGGCCGCGTCGGCCTTGGCCTTGTCCCAGCCGAGGCCCACGAGACCCGTGCTGGCCTGCGTCTTGACGGCCGCCTCGGTCTCTGCCGGGGTCGGGGCTGGAGCCGTCTGCGTGGCCGCCGGTGCCGGCGTCGCGGGGGCAGTCGCCGTGGCCGAAGGCGCCGGGGTGGCCGGCGTCGTGGCCGCACGCAGCGCGTCGGGGACGACGCCGTTCTGCGCGGTCGGGGACGCCGAGGGGGTCACGGTGCCGCTCGCCTTGGGCGTCCCGGTCGCTGCGCCGGTCGCCGTGCCCGACGGGGTGCCGGTGGGCGTCGCCGTGCCGCTCGGCGTGCCGCCCGGCTTGACCTGGGTGGCGTTGCTGTCGAGGGCCTGGACGTAGACGGCCCGGAAGCGCAGCTGCGACGGCTTCTTGAGCGCGTCGAGCTGCTCGGCCGTCGGCTGCCCGGGGATGGAGACGACGATGCTCTTGCCGCCCTGGGTGGTGATCTCGGCCTCGGAGACCCCGTTGGCGTCGATGCGCTGGCGGATGATGTCGACGGCCCGGTTGACCTGGCCCTCGCTGATCGTCTCGGTGCCGGTGAGCTGGGGCTGGAGCACGAGCTCCGTGCCGCCCTCGAGGTCGAGGCCGAGGCGGGGGGTCATGGACCCGCCGCCCCACTTCGTCAGGCCGACTGCGAGGCCGCCGAGGGCGAGGATGACGACGACGAGCGCCAGGAGGCTCCGTCTCGCCGACTTCTTGGTGGAGCTGCGTGCCACGAAAGCCTCACTGACCGTTCTGCTGGGAGCCCGGGGTCGTACCCGGTGCGTCGTCGGCCGGCGGGGCGTCGGTGGCCGATGCCTCCGGAGTGCCGTGGGTGGCCGCCGTGTCGGACTGCTTCATCGCGATGGCGCGCCGGTCCACGCGGATGGTGGTGCCCTCGGCGATCTCGAGCCACGCGGTGCTGTCGTCGAGATGCGTGACGACGCCGTAGATGCCCGAGGAGGTGACGATCCGGTCGCCGACGTCGAGGGACGAGCTGAAGTTGCGCATCTGCTTCATCCGCTTGTTCTGGGTGAAGAACAACCAGCCCAGCAGCAGCAGGGGCAGGGCGAAAATCAGCAACGAGAAGCTCCCGTTGTTGTTCATGTCAGCTCAGTCCTTCGTGTCATCGTCCGGGCGTTGCACGCGCGCGTCACGACCCGTGCGTCGGGTCGGATGTCGCGTCAACGACCGGGGGCACCGGATGGTGCCGCGGCAGCGGCGATGGTGCCCGCAGGAGTCTACGTGCGCCGGTGCAGTTTGTCAGACCGGATCGGGCCGGTGCGGCGACGTCGAGTGTCACGTTTTGGTCGCATTCGGAGGGGTCCTGTCATTGCGCGAGATCAGCCCTCGAAACGCGCGCCTCCGGCCTCGTCGATCGGCAGCGTGGCGGTCCAGAGCGCCTGCGAGTCCCGGGGCGGGGTGAGGCCGAGGTGCTCCCACGCAAGGCTCGACGCGGCTCGTCCGCGGGGGGTCCGCACCATGAAGCCCTCCCGGACCAGGTAGGGCTCGGCGACCGTCTCGACGGTGTCGGGCTCTTCACCCACGGCGACGGCCAGGGTCGAGAGCCCGACCGGGCCGCCGTTGAAGCGCCGACAGAGGGCCTCGAGGACTGCGCGGTCGAGGCGGTCGAGGCCGCGCTCGTCGACGTCGAACAGCTCCAGCGCCTGGCGCGCCGCCGAATGCGTGACGCGATCCTCGCCGTGCACCTGCGCCCAGTCGCGGACGCGCCGCAGCAGGCGGTTGGCGATGCGTGGCGTGCCACGGGAGCGCAGGGCGATCTCGCGGATGCCGTCCTCGTCCGCGTCGAGCCCGAGCAGACGGGCCGAGCGGTGCAGGATGGTCACGAGGTCGGCGGCGGCGTAGTAGTCCAGGTGCCCCGTGAAGCCGAACCGGTCGCGCAGCGGTGCGGGTAGGAGCCCGGCGCGCGTCGTGGCGCCGACCACGGTGAACGGCGGGAGCTCGAGTGGGATCGCCGTGGCGCCCGGCCCCTTGCCGATGATGACGTCGACACGGAAGTCCTCCATGGCGAGGTAGAGCATCTCCTCTGCCGAGCGCGACATCCGGTGGATCTCGTCGAGGAAGAGGACCTCCCCCTCGGCGAGCGAGGAGAGCACCGACGCGAGGTCGCCCGCGTGCTGGATCGCCGGCCCCGAGGTGATGCGGATGGGCTGTTCGAGCTCGCCTGCGACGATCATCGCGAGGGTGGTCTTGCCGAGCCCGGGTGGCCCGGAGAGCAGGACGTGGTCGGGTGGGGTGCCGCGTCGCTTCGCGGCCTTGAGGACGAGCCCCAGCTGGTCGCGGACCCGCGTCTGCCCGGGGAAGTCGTCGAGGCGCTTGGGGCGCAGCGCTGCCTCAACCTGGCGCTCGTCGGTGTCGCCGACGGCGTCGACGATGCGCGCGGTCGCGTCGAACGACCCGTCGTCCCAGACCTCGGGCTCAGCGCCGGTGTCGAGCTCCCACGTGCCGTCCGAGCGGTCGACGCTCATCGGCCGAGCTCCTGCAGAGCGGCGCGCAGCAGCGCCGAGACGCCGGCACCCTCGGCGGCCAACGGTGCGACCTTGTCGAGGGCGTCGTCGGCCTGCCGTGCGGTCCAGCCGAGACCGACGAGGGCCTCACGGACCTGTTCGCGCCAGGCCTCGCCGCCGTCGAGGTGGACGGGGTCGGACTGGCCGGCCGATCCGGGCAGCGCGCCGAGCTTGTCCTTGAGCTCGAGGACCATCCGCTCCGCGCCTTTCTTGCCGATGCCCGGCACCTTGGTCAGCGCGACGAGGTCACCGGTGCCGAGAGCCACGCGGACGGCATCCGGCGAGTGCACGGCGAGCACGGCCAGGGCGAGACGTGGACCGACGCCGGACACGGTCTGGACCGTCTCGAAGACGTGCTTCTCGTCGTCGGTGGCGAAGCCGTAGAGCGTCAGGGAGTCCTCGCGCACGACGAGGCTCGTGGCGAGCTCGGTGGGCTGACCCAGCCGGACGGACGTGGCGGTCGCAGGCGTCGTGTGCACGAGCATGCCGACGCCGCCGACGCCGACGACGACGGAGTCGAGGCCGACCTTGAGGACGGTGCCGGAGAGCGAGGCGATCATCGGGGCTGGGCTCCAGAGTGCGGTGGTGGGGTGCGGTCGGGCGAGGTGGGCCGGGCGGCCCTGGAGGTCTGGGTCGACGCGGCCCGCAGCCGCTGCACGGGAGGCGCGGCGCCCGGCGGGACCCGGCGGGGGATGCCGCTCCCCCGCTTGCCGGTGCGCGCGAGCACCTCGAGCCGGGCCTCCTCGAGCCGGTTCTGCGTGCCGCCGCGCCACACGTGGCAGATGGCGAGGGCGAGGGCGTCGGCCGCGTCGGCCGGCTTCGGCGGGGTGTCGAGACCGAGGAGGCGGGTCACCATCGTGGTGACCTGCGCCTTGTCCGCCCGGCCGCTGCCGCTGACAGCGGCCTTGACCTCGGTCGGCGTGTGCAGCGTGACCGGAAGGCCGAGTCGCTCGGCGATGATCATGACGATCCCCGTCACCTGGGCGGTGCCCATGACGGTGGAGACATTGGTGTCGGCGAAGACGCGCTCGATGGCCACGGCCTCGGGACGGTGCCGGGCGAACCACTGCCGCATCTCGTCCTCCACCGCGACGAGACGTCGCGGCGTGGGGTCGCCCGACGGGGTGCGGATGACGCCCACGTCGACGAGGGCGAGCTTGCGGCCCGGCACGCCGTCGACGACGCCCACACCGCACCGCGTGAGCCCGGGGTCGACCGCGAGGACGCGCACGGCATACCTCCAGGTCTGTGGGCGGGGCGGATGATCCGAACAGGTGTTCGGGACAACGCTAACCGCCCTCCCCCGAAAGAACGGGAGGCACGCCGGTCCCGGCGTGCCTCCCGTGCTGCGGCTGGCGCCGGCTGATGTGGGCTCAGTCCTCGTCGTCGTCGAGCTGGGCGAGGACGTCGTCGGGGATGTCGCCGTTGGCGAAGACGTTCTGCACGTCGTCGCTGTCCTCGAGGGCCTCGATGACCCGGATCATCTTCTTCGCCCCGTCGAGGTCGAGCGGGACCTGCAGGTTCGGCACGAACGACGCCTCGGCCGACTCGTAGTCGATGCCGGCGTCCTGGATCGCCTTGCGGACCGCGACGAAGTCGGTGGCCTCGGAGATGATCTCCCACGTGTCGCCGTTGTCGTTGACCTCCTCGGCGCCCGCCTCGAGCACGACCTCGAGGATGTCGTCCTCCGAGCCGGCGTCCTTGAGGACGGTCACGACGCCCTTGCGGTTGAAGACGTAGGACACCGAGCCCGGGTCGGCGAGCTGGCCGCCGTTGCGGGTCAGCGCCGTGCGCACCTCGGCGGCGGCGCGGTTGCGGTTGTCGGTGAGGCACTCGATGAGGACCGCGACACCGTTGGGGGCGTAGCCCTCGTACATGATCGTCTGCCAGTCGGCCGCGCCCGCCTCGGCACCCGACGCGCGCTTGACGGCGCGGTCGATGTTGTCGTTGGGCACCGAGGTCTTCTTCGCCTTCTGGATGGCGTCGTAGAGCGTCGGGTTGCCGGCGGGGTCGGCGCCGCCCTGACGGGCCGCGACCTCGATGTTCTTGATGAGCTTGGCGAAGAGCTTGCCGCGCTTGGCGTCCTTGGCCGCCTTCTGGTGCTTCGTGGTGGCCCATTTGGAGTGGCCGCTCATGCAGTGTCCTCGCGTTCCGGTGACTGGCGTGCACCCGACTGCTGGAGTCGGTGCTCTCTGACGATCGAGACGAACTCGGCGTGGATCCGGCGGTCTGCGCCCACCTCCGGGTGGAAGGAGGTGGCCATCAGGTTGCCCTGCCGGACCGCGACGATCTTACCGGCGGCCGCGCCCTCGCTCACGCGGGCGAGCACGTCGACGGCTGGTCCCGCCTCCTCCACCCATGGGGCGCGGATGAAGACGGCATGGACGGTGCCGGTGTCGGACGGGTCGCTCCAGGCGTAGTCGAGGTCCTGCTCGAACGAGTCGACCTGGCGGCCGAACGCGTTGCGGCGCACGGTGATGTCGAGGCCACCGAGGGTCTGCTGGTCGGGCCGGGCATCGGCGATGCGGTCGGCGAGCATGATCATGCCGGCACACGAGCCGTAGACAGGCATCCCCTCGGCGATCCGGAGCAGCAGCGGCTCCCGCAGGTCGAAGGCCCGGACGAGCTTGTCCATCACGGTCGACTCGCCCCCGGGGATCACGAGACCGTCGATCCCCTCGACCTCGGCCGGACGCCGGACCAGCACGGCCTCGGCGCCGAGCGCGGTGAGTGCCGCCAGGTGCTCGCGGACGTCGCCCTGGACGGCGAGGACGCCGATGCGCGGCGCCGTGGCCGGGCCGGTCGTCGCTCTGGGGGTCGTGCTGGTGATGCTCACCGGGTCAGCGTAGAGCGCGTGTCCCGCCGGCCGTGCCACGGGTCGGCGTGCGGGAACCGTCTCGGATCCGAGACCTGGGCGGGAACCGCCCTGACATCGGCTCCGCGCCACCGGATACGTTGCGGCCATGACGACGGTGACCGCTCCTGAGGACCTGACCGCCCGCGCGACGACGGCCGACGCGAACTCGCCGCTGCGCGGCACGCGAGACCTCTTCACGCTTCCTGACGACGTGATCTACCTCGACGGCAACTCCCTCGGGGCGCTGCCGAGCGCCGTGGCCGCCGTCGTCGACGACGTCATGCGCCGGCAGTGGGGAGAGCGCCTCATCCGCTCGTGGAACGAGGCCGACTGGTGGGGCGCCCAGACCCGGGTCGGCGACCGCGTCGGTCGTCTGGTCGGAGCGGCGCCGGGTCAGGTCGTCGTGACGGACTCGACCTCGGTCAACCTCTTCAAGGCCGTCATCGGGGCCGGGCGGCTGCGGCCCGGCCGCCGCGTCGTGCTGACCGATCCGGACTCGTTCCCGACCGACCTCTACATGACCGAGTCGGCCGCCGCGCTGGCCGGCCTCGAGGTGCGGCGCGTGCACCCTCGTGAGGCCGTGGACGCCATCGCCGAGGTCGGTGACGCCCTCGCGCTCGCCTCCTACTCGAGCGTCGACTACCGGACCGGCGAGCTCTGGGACCTGCGCGCGATCACGGAGGCAGCTCACGCGGTCGGCGCGCTCGCGTGCTGGGACCTCTGCCACTCTGCGGGCGTTCTCGAGGTGGGCCTCGATGCCGGGGGCGCCGACCTCGCCGTCGGCTGCGGCTACAAGTACCTCAACGGCGGTCCGGGCGCGCCCGCCTTCCTCTACGTGGCAGCCCGGCACCAGGACGACTTCGACCAGCCGCTGACCGGCTGGCAGGGACACGCCCACCCGTTCGAGATGCGCCCCGACTACGAGCCGGCCCCCGGCATCACCCGCGCCCGCGTCGGCACCCCACCCCTGCTCTCGGTGCTCGCCCTCGAGGCTGCGCTGACGGCATACGACGGGCTCTCCCCCGCCGACGTCCGGGCCGCCTCGCTCTCGGTGACCGGGACCTTCATCGAGGCGCTCGACGCGCTCGGTGTCGACCTGCCGCTGGCGACCCCGCGCGAGCCGGAGCGGCGCGGGTCGCAGGTGTCGCTGCGCCACCCGCAGGCGTTCGCCGTCGTCCAGGCGCTCATCGCGCGCGGCGTCATCGGTGACTTCCGCGAGCCCGACATCATCCGGCTCGGCTTCGCCCCGCTCTACGTGACGCACGTGGACGCGGTGCGCGCAGCCGTCCACGTGGCGCAGGTGCTCGAGAGCCGCGAGTTCGAGCGCGCGGAGTTCGCCCAGCGCGGCGCCGTCACCTGACGCGTCGTGTTGCCGATGATGTTGCGTCCGGTGGGGTGATCACCCCACCAGGTGCGGCATCATCGGCCACTCGATCCCGTGGTGGCCGCCGTCGGCCAGGGTGCACGAGCACGTCTACGTTGTCGCTCACCTGCTCCGCGGAGCCGACCCCTCGGGGCAGCGATCGCACGGCCGGGTCGCGGATGCTCTCGGCGACCACGGTGACGGCGGTGTCGCGCACCCCGAGGTAGGGACGGTCCCAGAACCGCTCGACCGGATCGTCGACGGTCGGGAGTCCGGCGTCGGCCTGCAGCCGGCGGAGCGCTCGCAGGGCATCGACCACGCCGGACTCGCGCTCGTGCCAGTGGTTCGCGGTGAGGGCTGCATCCAGCGGGCCGGCCGCCACCCTCGCGCGTGGGAGTCGCGCAAAGCTCGTGCCGAGCCACTTGGCGTAGGGCGGCCACCGGCGCTCGAGCAGGTGGCCGAGGTGCATGGCGATCCCCGCCAGCCGCGCCGTCAGCACCCGTGAGCCGAGGTCGTCGCCGCGCTCGCCGGTCCGACCGATGAACGGGAGCTCCTGCGCGAGACGCGCCCAGTCCGTCGCGACGACGTGGCGCCAGACGTCGTCGGGGTACCACTCGAGCGTTCGCCGTATGCGGTCCAGCTCCCCCGCGCCGTCGGCGAACACGTCGCCCGCGGTGACCTCGAGGACGGCCTGTCCGGTCAGCGACAGCCAGTCGCCGACGGTGAGGTCGGTCGTGGGGTCCACGCCGAGCCGCGACACGGCGAGCTCGCGGGCCGTCTCCACCTGCACGCGGTGGCGCACGACCGGGTCCCACGTCGTCGCGAACCGGGTCGGGTGACCCGCGAACGACTCGGGGAGGTGCTCGCCGAGGTGCGCGTCGACCGCCGCGACGAGCCCGCCCGGGACGAGGAGGTTGAGGCGCAGGCCCCAGTCGTGGTCGCGCGACATCGCGTCGTCGAGGCCGAGGACGTCGGATCCGCTCCCGAGGCGGGCGGCGGCATACGGAAGCCTCGGCCAGCGCGCTGCGACGGCGGGACGCACGACGTGCTCGAAGTAGGACCTGGAGAGCTCGGATCCGGACGGGGCCACGGCACGATGGTGCCAGTCCCGGCCCGTCGGCCGGGTGAGCACGTATGCCGCCGCGCCCGGTGGGGCACGACGGCATACGTCAGCAGATGGCTGGGTGGCCGGAGGTCACCAACCGCGCTCGGCGAGCCGGTGCGGCTGCGGGATCTCGTCGACGTTGATGCCGACCATGGCCTCGCCGAGGCCGCGCGACACCTTGGCGATGACGTCGGGGTCGTCGTGGAAGGTCGTCGCCTTGACGATGGCCTCGGCGCGCTGGGCCGGGTTGCCGGACTTGAAGATGCCGGAGCCGACGAAGACGCCCTCGGCGCCGAGCTGCATCATCATGGCGGCGTCGGCGGGGGTCGCGATGCCGCCGGCGGTGAAGAGCACCACGGGGAGCTTGCCGGCCTCGGCGACCTCCTTGACGAGCTCGTAGGGGGCCTGCAGCTCCTTGGCCGCGACGTAGAGCTCGTCGGGGCTCATCGAGTGCAGGCGGTTGATCTCGGCCCGGAGGGTGCGCATGTGCGTCGTCGCGTTGGAGACGTCACCGGTGCCGGCCTCACCCTTGGAGCGGATCATCGCCGCGCCCTCGGTGATGCGGCGCAGCGCCTCGCCGAGGTTGGTCGCGCCACAGACGAAGGGCACGGTGAACTGCCACTTGTCGATGTGGTTGGCGTAGTCGGCGGGGGTGAGCACCTCGGACTCGTCGATGTAGTCGACGCCGAGGCTCTGGAGCACCTGCGCCTCGACGAAGTGGCCGATGCGGGCCTTGGCCATGACGGGGATCGAGACGGCCTCGATGATGCTGTCGATCATGTCGGGGTCGCTCATGCGCGAGACGCCGCCCTGGGCGCGAATGTCGGCCGGGACGCGCTCGAGGGCCATGACGGCGACGGCGCCGGCGTCCTCGGCGATCTTCGCCTGCTCGGCGGTGACGACGTCCATGATGACGCCGCCCTTGAGCATCTCGGCCATGCCGCGCTTGACGCGGGTCGTGCCGGTGGAGCCCGTGGTGTGCTGGTCAGCCGCGGGGGTGCTGCCCGAGGTCGGGGTGGTGCTCACGATGTCCTGCTTTCCCGTGTTCTGGAGTGGGGTTGCACAAAGGGTAGGCCCCCGCGAGGCCGGTGCACGACGCGGTCGGGTCAGACGGGCGTGAGGTGCTCCGGGGCCTCGTCGTTGAACTCGACCGTGTGCGGCATCTGCGTGTAGCCGGCGAGGTGGAAGATGCGGATGGCCCACTTGCGGCGCACCCGGCGCACGTCGGTCACCGCGTCGTTGTGGAAGCGTCTGGCCAGCTGCACGCGGGTGCAGGCCGAGCCGACTCGGGACAGCACATCCTGGCCGAGCGGGGTCGACCGCAGGTCCGCGACGGCGACGGGGGTCAGCGCGAGGTCAAGGGCCTCCGTGAGGTCGTTCTCGGCGAGCTCCCGCTCCTCCCCGTGCTCGGCGGGCGCCTCGAGGGAGCCGGCCGCGGCGTTGGCGAGGAGGAGGGACGTGGCCCCGTCGAGCAGGCCGCTGTTGGCGAGCTCGACGGCAGCCTCGGCCCTGCGGACGAGGCGCGCGTCGAGGGCCGCGAGCGTGCCGCTGAGCCGGACGTGGAGACGGTCGAGGCGGGCCGCGGTGTAGGAGAGGTACCACCCGGCGAGCACGAGGACGAAGAGGACACCGAAGATCCAGGAGAAGACCTCGCTCATCGGGCACCCCCGCGCAGGAAGCGGTTCCAGCGCCCTTGGGGCTCCAGGTGAGCCGCCGCGCGGCCTTCGATGACCGTCTCGTAGACGGCGAGGATCTCGTCGGCGACGACCGACCAGTCGAACAGCCGCGCGCGGTGCTGACCCGCCGCCGCGAGCTCGGCGCGGCGATCGGGCCGTCGGAGCAGGTCGACGAGCGTGCGGGCGAGGTCCTCCGGATGCTCGTTGGCGAACATCGCACCCGCCGAGCCGCCATCGAGCACGCGCGAGAACGCCGGCAGGTCGCTGGCCAGCACGCAGGCCCCGGCGCTCATGGCCTCGATGAGGATGATGCCGAAGCTCTCTCCCCCGGTGTTGGGCGCCACGTAGACGTCGACCGACGCGAGCAACGAGGCCTTGTCCTCGTCGGAGACGGAGCCGAGGAAGACGCAGGCCGCGGCGACCTCCTTCGGCCAGCCCTCGGTCACCTCGGTGGGGTCGCCGGGTCCAGCCACGAGGACGCGCAGCCCGGGGATCGCGCGGAGCACGTCAGGCAGCGCGGCCGCGAGGACGGGAAGGCCCTTGCGCGGCTCCCCCATCCGTCCGAGGAAGGCGATCGTGGGCGAGGCCGGGGTGCCGATCCAGGCCGACCGGCGTGGGGCACTCGCGAACCGGTCGACGTAGACGCCGTTCGGGATCACGACCGCGTCGCCCCCGACATGCGTCGTCACCGTGCGGCGGGCGTCCTCGCTCACCGCGATGCGCCCGGCGATCTTCTCCAGGGCCGGCCGGATGATGGGGTATGCCGTCTGCATCGTGCGCGACCGCAGCATGGAGGTGTGGAAGGTGGCGACGATGGGGCCGTCGGCCGCCATCAGCGCGAGCACGCTGATGCTGGGCGTGACGGGCTCGTGCAGGTGCAGCACGTCGAACTGGCCCGCTTCGAGCCACTTGTTCACCTTGGACGCCGTCACGGGGCCGAAGTTCAGCCGCGCGACCGATCCGTTGTAGCGCACGGCCGTGGCGCGACCCGCCGACGTGACGTAGTCGGGGAGCTCGGTCTCGCTGTCGGCCGGTGCGAGGACCGACACGTCGTGACCCTGGCCGATGAGGTGCTCGGCGAGGTCGCGGACGTGGAACTGCACCCCGCCCGGCACGTCGAACGAGTACGGGCAGACGATGCCGATCTTCACGGTCGCGCTCCGGCGGGCGCGCGACCTGGGTCACGGCCCGGGTCGTGGGCCGGGTCGAGGTCGTCGACGAACACCTTCTGCAGCATGTGCCAGCTGCTCGTGTGGGTGCGGATCGTCGTGGCCAGATGGTCGGCGCACTGCTGGATGAGGTCCTGCGCCTTGACGCTGCTCGGGCCCTCGACGCGCGGCCGCAGCTGGTCGCTGAACTCGATGACGGTGCGGTAGCCGCCGAGCCCGGTGCCGGCCGGCGCCGGCTCGTAGTGGATCGAGGCGCAGAAGAGGGGCGCGCCCGTCATCAGCGCGAGCACCGCCGGGCCCTTGGCCATCCGTGCCCGGTGGCCGAGCAGGTCGACCTCGATCCCGTTCTGGGTGAGGTCGCGGTCGGCCGCGAGCGCGATGGCGCGGCCACCGGCCCGCGTCGCTGCGAGAAGTCCCGCGAAGGGGTCGACACCACCGGTCAGCGGGATGATGTCCATGTTGATGCTGTTGCGGAACGCGACGAACTCCTGGAAGACCTCTTCGGGCTCGAGCCGCTCTGCGACGGTCGTGACCGGGGCAAGGTTGGTCGCTGCCCACGCTGCGGCGAGGTCGAAGTTGCCGAGGTGGCCCACGAACACGACGACCGCCTGTCCGGTGTCCGCGACGGCCTTGGGACCCTCGAGCCCCGTCACCCGCACGGCGGCGTCGAGGCGCTCGCGGCCGATCGACGGCAGCCGGAAGGCCTCGCAGTAGTAGCGCATGTAGGACCGCATCCCCTCCCGCACGAGGGCGTCGAGGGCGGCGTCGTCGAGCTCGGGGCGGGCGCGACGGTAGTTCGCGCGCAGTCGCTGGATGCCCTTGCCCCGGCGCCGGACCGCGAGGTCGGCGACCACGTTGAAGAGCCGGTATGCCGCAGCCTCGGGCAGCGCGGCGACCGTCGACCACCCGAGCCGGAACCCGAGCACGCTGACGGTGTCGGTCACGCGGCCGACGAGTCCCGTGCGGCTCAACTGGCCACCTCGCCCGACGACAGCGCCTGATGGCGCACGGTGAGCATGCGCTGGAGCACCGTCACGAAGCTCGCCACGGCGAGCAGCCCGAGCACGATGCCCAGCAGCAGCGTGGAGTTGAACAGGTCGGCGAAGAACGCGGCCACGAGCACCGCGACCAGACGGTCGGCGCGCTCGGCGATGCCGACGTCGGCCGTGTAACCGAGCCCCTCTGCCCGTGCCTTGGCGTAGGAGACGACCGATCCGAGGATGAGGCAGGCGAGCGCCAGTCCCGCCATCCACCGGTTGTCACCGGGGCCGGCGTAGAAGAGCACGAGGCCGCCGAAGATGGCGGAGTCGCCCATCCGGTCGAGGGTCGAGTCGAGGTAGGCGCCCCACTTGCTCGAACGACCCGACTCGCGCGCCATGATGCCGTCGACCGTGTCGGAGAAGACGAAGGCGGTGATGACGAGGCACCCGACCCAGAGCTGCCCCCGCGGGAAGAACGCGAGGGCGCCGACGCACACGCCGACGGTGCCGACGACGGTCACGACGTCGGGGCTGATGCCCAACCGGAGGAAGAGATGGGCGACGGGAGCCAGGATCTTGGTCATCGTCGCGCGCAGGAGTCTGTTGAGCATGGTGGGACCAGCGTACTGACCGGGCGGCTGTGCCCGGGTCCACCGCCCCCAACGTGGCGCGTCCGTGACCCGTCGCACCCGGCCGGGGACGCGCTCAGCCCTGCGGCCAGGCCGCGACCAGTCGAGAGCGGGTGTCCTCCAGGAGCACCGGCAGCGCCTTGGTCTGGGCGACGATCGGCAGGAAGTTGGAGTCGCCGCTCCAGCGCGGCACGACGTGCTGGTGCAGGTGGGCCGCGACGCCGGCACCGGCGACAGCCCCCTGGTTCATGCCGAGGTTGAACCCGTGCGGCTCCGACGCCGCCTGCAGCACGCGGACCACCTGCTTCGTCAGAGCGGTGAACTCGGCGGTCTCCTCGTCGGTGAGGTCGATGTAGAGGGAGACGTGCCGGTAGGGGCAGACGAGCACGTGGCCCGGGTTGTACGGGAAGAGGTTCATCACGACGAAGCAGTGCTCACCGCGGTGGACGATGAGCCCCTCCTCGTCGGACCGTGTCGGCGCCGAGCAGAACGGGCAGCCGTGGCCCTCCTCATCGGTCGGCTTGTCACCGAGGATGTAGGCCATCCGGTGCGGCGTCCACAGTCTCTCGAAGCCGTCCTCGACCTGCGCGAAGTCCGCCGCCGACTCGGTGCCACTGCCCTGCGTCGTCATGGTGACAGATCCTAGGGCGGCCCCGGCGCCACATCGGGCGTGCCCCCTGGGCGCGCCGGCTGTCAGCGTGTCGATTTCACAGGGAGCCCGACGTTGGGTTCAATGGAGGCTGGCCCTGCGGTGTGTGAGACCGCAGGGCCTTTGACGTGTCCCGCTGCGGACAGGGAACGACCCTGCGGGTGTGAGAGCCGCAGGGCCGGTACCGCTCGCCATGGCCGGAGCGGGTCGAGCGGAAGGTGAAGGCCCGGGAAGTATGAGTTCCCAGGCCTTCTCTTTCGTCATCGCCGAAGCGATTCGGAATCCGTTCCGCCGAAGCGGTTCGGTCCCTCAGTTGTATCCCCGCTTGGCCCTGCGCGCAACCACTTTCAGCAAACTGCCGGACCGGCAGACGGAGCCGTCCGGGACGGTTGACGTGGTCGGGTCGACCGCTCAGCCGAGCGACACGGCATACACCTCGAACCGGTCGTCGCCGGGCAGCGTGACCGACTGGAGCTGCTTCGACGGGTCCGCCGCAACGGTCGTGCCGAAGAGCTGGACCGGCGGCCCGTCGACGCCGGCACCACCCCTGATCCGGTGGTCCATGGCGATGGCGACCTGGTTGCCGTTGTGGCCGCTGCCGGCCGCCCAGTCGGTGAGCGAGATCGGCACGGACTGGACGCTGCCGTCCGTGTAGGTCAGGCGCAGCGCCGTCGACACGTCGCCGTTGTGCGTCGACCCGATGACGTGGATGGCGCTTCGGCTGGCGGCGGGCACGAGGATCGTCTGACCGCGCCCCTCGACGAAGTTCGGCGTCGTGCCCGACGTGACCGGCGCGGCATACGTGACGCCGTTCCAGTCCCATGTCCCCGCGGCCGGGAGCAGCGCGGCGTCGTAGCTCCACCCGCTGTTGTCGAAGTTGCCCTCGCTCGGGCCGGCGACCGTCGCCGTCCCGTCGTGGTTGCGGACCGGTGCGAGGTCCACGGCGCAGCCCGTCGCTCCGGCGACGCAGGCCAGGGCCTCCTGGAGCTGCACGGTGACGGTCCTGACCACTGGCTCGACGCCGGGCGCCGAGGCGGTCACCCTTACCTCGTGGGAGCCGGCACCGAGTCCCGCCGGCAGCCTGAGGGTCACCGGCACCGAGGCGCTCGCCGGGATGCCGTCGCTGTGCAGGACCGTCGATCCCTCGCCGCTCGCACCCACCGACGCGGACCAGCCCTGCGGCGTCGTGACGGCGACGGTGACCGGCAGGCTCTTTGGGGCCTGGCCGACGAGGTCGACGGACAGGCGCGCCTCGCGGGCACCGGTCGGCACGACGACAGGGTTGGGGCGCGCCGTCATCGACAGCGACAGACGCGGGTCGCGGCCCGCCTGGACCGCCGAGGGCGGCACGTCCGCGGGCGTCGTCCCCCAGCGGCTCGGCGTCGTGCCGACGGTGTGGGCCACGGTGCCACCGCCCCGCAGCGCGTCCCAGCCGACCCAGCTCTTCGTGGTCTTGCGTCCGTCCACCGTCAACGTCTGCACGTAGCGGCGGTCGTCGGAGACGCCCGGCGCCGTGATCGTCAGGCGACCGCCCTGGCCGGTGCGCACCGACGTCGGTGTTGCCACGTCGATGTCGACGCGCTCGAACTGGGGCGAGCTGACGACGAAGTAGTTCGCCCCGCTCATCGTCGGGTAGAGCCCCCAGGAGGAGAAGACGTACCAGGCGGACATCGTGCCGAGGTCGTCGTTGCCGGTCATGCCGTCGGCGCCGTCGGTGAAGAGAGTGAAGGCGGCACGGGCCACGGTCGCGATCTTCGCCGGCTGCTGCACCCAGGCGTACACGTAGGGAGCGAGCAGGTCGGGCTCGTTGTTCGGGTTGTAGGTCGGCTTGCTGTAGTAGGCGTACGTCGCTTCGATCCAGTCGGTCCGGGCGGTGCCGGCCGGGTCGGCGAGCAGCTTGTCGTAGGCGAAGAAGTCGTCGAGGCGCTTCTCGGTCGCGGCGCGGCCACCCATCAGCCTGACGAGGCCGGACGGGTCCTGCGGGGCGAGCCACTGGTACTGGTAGGAGCCGCCCTCGTGGAAGGCGTGCGCGGCCTCGACAGGGTCGTACGGGTCGAGCCACGTGCCGTCGCTCATGCGGGGGCGGAAGCTCTGGGTGCCGGCGTCCCAGAGGTTCTTGTACCAGCCGCTGCGCTCGGTGAGCATCGATGCGTCGGTCGTGTGCCCGAGCGCCTTCGCCATGATCGCGAGGGACGCGTCAGCCGCGGCGTACTCCATAGTCGCGGACGCCGGGTGGGCGCAGTCGTTGTCCCCGCCGTGGGAGACGCAGTCGGTGCCGACGCGCAGACCGAACGGGATGTAGCCGAGCTTCTCGTACCAGTGCTGGCCCGAGCGTCCGTTGTACTGGCTGTCGGCCGGGGGCTGCTCGGTCGCATTCTGCTTGAGCAGGGCGTACGCCTCCGTCTCGTGCCCGGCGAGGAAGCCCTTGCTCCAACCCTCGACGAGGAACGGCGTCACGGGGTCGCCGGTCATGATGTTGGTCTCGCTGTTGACCAGGGCCCAGCGTGGCAGCCAGCCACCCTCGCGGCCGATGGCGAGCACCGAGAGGTAGGAGTCACGGGCCACGTCGGGGGCCAGCACCTCGAGCAGCTGGTTCTGCGGCCGGTAGGTGTCCCACAACGAGAAGTTCTGACGCGGGGTGTAGCCCTCGGCGACGTGGTTCTTCCCGTCCCACCCGTGGTAGCGCCCGTCGACGTCGGAGGCGAGGTTGGGGTGCATGAGCGAGTGGTAGAGCGCGGTGTAGTACGCCGTGCGCCGCTCGTCCGAGCCGCCGGTGATGCGCGCGTGGCCCAGCTGTGTCTCCCAGCGCTGGGTCAGCGCAGCACGTGTGGCGTCGAAGTCGAAGCCGCCGCCGGTCTCCTTGGCGAGGTTGGCGCGGGCGCCGTCGGGGCCGGTGTAGCTGAGGCCGACCTTCATCGTCACGGCGGTCGTGCCGGTCGGGAAGGTCAGGGCCGCACCGTTGCCGCCGTCCTTGGTCGACGCGTCACGTGCGCCGGCGGTCAGGGTGGAGCCGCTCCAGGTGCCGAAAGAGCTGAAAGGGCGGTCGAACTCGGCGCGAAAGTACACCGTGTGCTCGTCCTTGCCGGCACAGAAGTTGCCGTCGTGGATGCGGCCCTCGACGACGCGGTCACCGACGACGTGCACCTCGGAGTCGAAGACGCGCATGTTGGCCTTGCCGGTGTTGAGCAGCACGTTGGCGGCCTTGTCGGCCGGGAAGCTGAACCGCTGCCACCCCGTGCGGTCCGTCGCCGTCAGCTCGGCCTGGACGCCGTAGGTCGGCAGGCCCACGCGGTAGTAGCCGGGGCTCGCCTCCTCGTCGGTGTGCGAGTAGGCGGAGGCGTACCGCGAGGCATCGACGGTCGTGATCGCCCCGGACGTCGGCATGACGGGAAGCTCGCCGACGACGGGACAGCCGACACCGGACAGGTGGGTCTGGCTGAAGCCGTAGATCGACTTCTGCGAGTAGTCGTAGCCACCCTCTCCCCCGGTGTCCGGGCTGACCTGGACCATCCCGAAGGGCGCGCTGGCACCCGGGAACGTGTTCCCGTTGTCCTGCGTGCCGATGAACGGGTTGACGGACCGGGCGAGGGACTCCGCTGCCGCGGCCGTCGGAGGGGCTCCCGGTGGCAGCACCGGGCCCAGAGCGGTGGCGGCGAGGACGACGGTGCCGAGCGAGCGGAGCACGGTGCGCATGTGGCGTTCCTTCAGGGGCGACGACGGTGTCCTGCCCGAGACTCCTGATGTCCGCCACCTCCGGCAACCGGGGGCCGGTGTTTGTCCGATGGACACGCGACATCGGACAAAAACAGACGTATGCCGTAGCCCCTGCCCGTGATCAGGGTGGACTCTGACGCTCTTCGGGGCTGGGGTGCAGGGTGCGTCCAGTCGCCGGTGACACCGTGGACGGTGGCGCTTGCAGGTTCTTCCCATTTCGGCAGGCGCCGTGACCCAGTGACACCCCCCGGCCACTGGAGCTCTTGGCGTGGCCCGCCCACCCCCCGTGGGCGGGCCACGCCGAACCTCCTCGCCGTCACCACGCGGCATACGCCGTCGGTGGTCTGCGGTCTCAGACCTGGGTGCGGCTCTCGATGGCGGCGCGGATCTCGGCGATCGCGTCGTCGACCGGGACGCCGTTCTTCTGGGAACCGTCGCGGTAACGGAAGGACACGGCGCCCGCGGCACGGTCGTCCTCCCCGGCGATGAGCGTGAACGGCACCTTCGACTTGCTCGCATTGCGGATCTTCTTGGGGAAGCGGTCGTCGCTGTCGTCGAGCTCGACGCGAACTCCCTTGGCGCGCAAGCGGTTCAGCACGTCATTGAGGTAGTCGGCGTAGTCCTCCGCGACGGGCACACCGAGCACCTGCACCGGGCTGAGCCACACCGGGAACGCACCCGCGTAGTGCTCGGTGAGCACGCCGATGAAGCGCTCGATGGAGCCGAACTTCGCCGAGTGGATCATGACCGGCTGCTCACGCGAGCCGTCGGCGGCCTGGTACTCGAGGCCGAAGCGCTCGGGCTGGTTGAAGTCGTACTGGATCGTCGACATCTGCCAGGTGCGCCCGATGGCGTCGCGGGCCTGGACCGAGATCTTCGGGCCGTAGTAGGCGGCGCCACCCGGGTCGGGCACGAGCTCGAGGCCGGAGGCCGTCGCGACGTCCTCGAGGACCTTCGTCGCGGCCACCCACTGCTCGTCGCTGCCGATGAACTTGTCCTTGGCGTCGTCGCGCGTCGACAGCTCGAGGTAGTAGTCGTCGAGCCCGAAGTCCTTGAGCAGGCCCAGCACGAAGTCGAGCAGGTGCTTGACCTCGCCGGCGGCCTCCTCCTTGGTGACGTAGGAGTGCGAGTCGTCCTGCGTGATCATCCGCACTCGGGTCAGGCCCTGGAGCACGCCCGACTTCTCGTCGCGGTAGACCGTGCCGAACTCGAACAGACGCAGGGGCAGCTCGCGGTAGGAGCGCTGCCGCGACTTGTAGATGAGGTTGTGCATCGGGCAGCTCATCGCCTTGAGGCGGTAGTTCTGGCCGTCGACGTCCATGGGCGGGAACATCCCCTGCGAGTAGTACGGCAGGTGCCCGGAGGTGTAGAAGAGCTCCTCCTTGGAGATGTGCGGGGTGCCGACGTACTGGAAGCCCTCCTCGATGTGCCGGGCGCGCACGTAGTCCTCCATCTCGCGCTTGATCACGCCGCCCTTCGGGTGGAAGACGGGCAGGCCCGGACCCAGCTCGGTGGGGAACGAGAAGAGGTCGAGCTCGGCGCCGAGGCGACGGTGGTCGCGGCGCTCGGCCTCGGCGAGCCGGTCGAGGTAGGCCTTGAGGTCGTCCTTCGTGGGCCACGCGGTGCCGTAGATGCGCTGGAGCTGCGGGTTCTTCTCCGAGCCGCGCCAGTAGGCGGCGGCCACCCGCATGAGCTTGAAGGCGTTGCCGATGAGCTTGGTGCTCGGGATGTGCGGGCCCCGGCAGAGGTCGCCCCAGGCGCGGGTGCCGTCGCGCCGGACGTTGTCGTAGATCGTCAGCTCGCCGGCGCCGACCTCGACTCCCGCGCCCTCTGCGGCCTCCTCGGCGTTGCCGCCCTTGAGACCGACGAGCTCGCACTTGTACGGCTCGTCCTTGAGCTCCTCGAGGGCGTCGGCGTCGGTGACGACGCGACGAACGAAGGTCTGGCCCTCGTTGATGATCTTCTGCATGGCCTTCTCGAGGGCCTTGAGGTCATCGGGGTGGAAGGGGGCCTCGACGTCGAAGTCGTAGTAGAAGCCGTCGCGGACGGGTGGCCCGATGCCGAGCTTCGCGTCGGCGTGGAGCTGCTGGACGGCCTGCGCGAGCACGTGGGCGGTCGAGTGCCGCAGCACGGCGAGGCCGTCCTCGCTGTCGACGGTCACGGGCTCCACGTCGTCGCCCTCGGCGACGACGTGGAAGAGGTCGCGGAGCTGACCGTTGACGCGCGCGACGACGACGGAGCGGTCACCCTCGAAGAGCTCACCCGCCGTCGTCTGCTCCGAGACCGATCGCTCGCTTCCGGCGACGGTGACGGTGATCTGTGCAGACACGGTTGGTGCTCCTCGCTCGACAGGACCCGCCGGCGGCCGGCAGGTCGGGTGGCGCCGCACGGTGCGGCTCGGCAAGGGTATCGAGACACCGAAGGGCCGGGCGACGCGGTTTGGGATGACCGGCCGCCCGGGGCGCCGCGACCTGCCGCGCCGAGCCGGCCCCGCCGAGTCCAGCAGCCCCAAACTCACCGTCGAGAGGCCACGTATGGCCGCTCCACTGACGTCGAGAGGCCACGAATGGCCGCTCCAGTGATGTCGAGAGGCCACGAATGGCCGCTCCACTGACGTCGAGTGGCCACGTCCGGCCAACTCCCGGTGGCCACTCGACGGCGTCGAGGCGGCCACACGTGGCCTCTCGACGGTTGAGGTGAGGGAGGGGTGGGCCGGGTTGGGGGCTACCAGGTGTTCTCGACGACCGCGTGCTCGATCTCGCCCTTAGCGTTCTCGAGGACCGAGAGCGTGCGCGACGACTCGAAGGCGGTGCGCAGGCGGACGGTCGACGGCAGCCGGACGGGCTTGCGGAACCACACGCGGCTCGTCAGCCCCGACTCAGGAAGTCTCGGACCCAGCGATGCGAGCACCCTTGCGTAGGAGTACATGCCGTGCGCGATGGCGCTCGGGAAGCCGAGCGGTCTCGCCGTGAGGGCGTGCACATGGATGGGGTTCCAGTCACCCGACACGGCGGCATACGCCCGGCCGGTGCCCTCGCCGAGGCGCCACAGCGGACCCGCTGTCACCGCCGACAGGGCCTCCGTCGACGGCGGGTCAGACGGCTCGGCGTCGACGTGCTCCGTGCCCCGTGAGAGGTAGGTGCTCACCCCACGCCACACCACCTCGGCGCGCACGCTCACCTCGGACATGAGGTCGACCTGCCGCCCGCGGCGGTGCGGCCGCAGGTCCTGCGCCCACACGGACACGTCGAGCGGCTCGCCGACGTCGACGGGGCGGACGACCTCGATCCGGTTCTCGACGTGGACGGCGCCGAGCAGCGGGAGCGGGAAACGGTCGCCGCTCATGACCGCCATCTGGAGCGGGAACGCGACGAGGTGCGGGTAGGTCGGCGGAAGGGTGCCGGCGACGGGGAAGCGGCACACGTGCGAGTAGCCGACGAGGTCGTCGACGGCCACGCGTATGCCGGCTCGCGAGTAGCGCACGTCGGGCAGGGTGCGGCTGGCGTTGCCCCGGCGGAGGGCCGCGGTGGCGTAGATGCGACGCAGGTCCGGGGCCCCCTCGAGGGTGATCTCCTTGGTCATCGCGACCTCACGCCCCGAGCAGGCTCTGGCCGCAGACGCGGACGACCTGGCCCGTGACGGCAGCAGCCCCGGGCTGGGCGAACCAGGCGATGGTCTCGGCGACGTCCTTCGGGTGACCACCCTGCTGCAGCGAGTTCATCCGACGGCCGATCTCCCTCGTGGCGAACGGGATCCGCGCTGTCATCTCGGTCTCGATGAAACCGGGGGCGACGGCGTTGACCGTGATGCCCCGGTCCGCGACCTGGCGCGAGAGCGCCGAGACCAGACCGATGACACCGGCCTTGCTCGCGCCGTAGTTGGTCTGGCCACGGTTCCCGGCGATCCCGGCGATCGACGCGACGCAGACGATGCGGCCACCGTCGGAGAGGCCGCCGTCACCGAGGATCGCCTCGTTCATCCGCAGGATCGAACGGAGGTTGACCTCCATGACGCTGCGCCAGCGGTCGTCGTCCATGTTGACGAGGAGCTTGTCGCGGGTGATGCCGGCGTTGTGCACGACGATGTCGAGGCCGCCGTGACGCGCCGTGGCGTGCTCGACGATCCGCCGACCGGCGTCCTCGGCCGTGACGTCGAGCTGGAGGGCAGTGCCCATCACCCCATTGGCCACCGCGGCCAGGGCGTCCCCGGCTGCGGGCACGTCGACGGCGACGACGGTCGCGCCGTCGCGGGACAGCACGCGGGCGATCTCGGCTCCGATCCCGCGGGCGGCACCGGTGACGACGGCCACCTTGCCGGCGAGGGGACGGAGCACGTCGACGTCACCACTCGTCGACTCGTCGACCCGGACCACCTGACCGTCGACGTAGGCCGAACGGCCGGAGAGGAAGAACTCGACCGCCGAACGGACTCCGTCGGGTGCGTCCCCCTGTGCGAGAACGAGGTTCGCAGTGGCGCCCCCACGCAGCTCCTTGCCGAGGGACCGCACCGCGCCCTCGAGTGCGCGCTGGGTCGTCACCTCGGTGACGCCGGTCAGGGTCGTCGGGTCGGTGCCGATGACGACGACGCGGCCGTTGCGCCTCAGCGCCTTGACGGCCGGCGCACCCAGCAGGCGCAGCTGGTCGAGCTCGGCCGGGTCGACGGCCGAGCTGAGGTCGAGCACGACGGCACCGACCTTGTCCTCGGCGTCGGTCGCGGTCGCCACAGTCGTGACTCCGGCGCCGGCGAGCCAGGACGCGACGCCGTCGGCGAACCGACCACCACCGGCGACGAGGACCGGCCCCTCGCACAGCGGCAGACCGGGCTCGTAGCGGCGCAACCGGGTCGGTTGGGGCACCCCCACCCGCTTGGCCACCGGCGAGCGGACGATGGTCGTGAAGAGATCGCTCATGCTCACGCCTCCAGGATCGCGACGACGCCCTGCCCACCGGCAGCGCAGATGGAGATGAGGCCGCGGCCTCCGCCGGCCTCCTTGAGCTGCTTGGCGAGCGAGGCGACGATGCGCCCGCCCGTTGCCGCGAAGGGGTGGCCGGCGGCGAGCGAGGAGCCGTTGACGTTGAGCTTGGCCCGGTCGATGGAGCCCAGGGGTGCGTCGAGACCGAGGCGAGCCTTGCAGAAGTCGGGGTCCTCCCAGGCCTTGAGGGTCGTGAGCACGGTCGCGGCGAAGGCCTCGTGGATCTCGTAGAAGTCGAAGTCCTGGAGGCTCAAGCCGTTTCGGGCGAGAAGGCGGGGGACGGCATACGCGGGCGCCATGAGCAGACCCTCGTCACCGTGGACGTAGTCGACGGCCGCGGTCTCGGCGTCGACGAACCACGCGAGCGGGGTCAGTCGGTGCTCCGCCGCCCACTCCTCGCTCGCGAGGAGGACGGCTGACGCGCCGTCGGTCAGGGGTGTCGAGTTGCCGGCCGTCATCGTCGCGCCCTCGCCCTTGCCGAAGACCGGCTTGAGGGTCGACAGCTTCTCGACGGTCGAGTCGGCGCGCAGGTTCGTGTCGCGTGAGACGCCGAGGTAGGGCGTGACGAGGTCGTCGAAGAAGCCGCGCTCGTAGGCGGCCGCGAGGTGCTGGTGGCTGGCGGCAGCGAGCTCGTCCTGGCCGGCGCGGGTGATGCCCCACTGGGCCGCGGTGAGGGCCATGTGCTCGCCCATCGAGAGTCCGGTGCGTGGCTCGACGTTCTCCGGGATGGCGGGCAGGAGGTGCCCGGGACGGAGTCCGGCGAGCGCCTTGGCGCGCTCCCCCGCGGAGCGGGCTCGGTTCGCGGCCAGCAGCGTCCGGCGCAGGCCCTCGCTCACGGCGATGGGGGCGTCGCTCGCGCTGTCCACCCCGCCGGCGATGCCGGCGTCGACCTGGCCGAGGGCGATCTTGTTGGCGACGAGGATGGCGGCCTCGAGCCCGGTGCCGCACGCCTGCTGGATGTCGTAGGCCGGGGTCGTCGGGTCGAGCCGCGTGCCGAGCACGGTCTCCCGGGTGAGGTTGAAGTCACGGCTGTGCTTGAGCACCGCACCGGCCACGACCTCCCCGAGGCGCTCCCCCGCGAGTCCGTGGCGCGCCACGAGCCCGTCGACGGTGGCCGTGAGCATGTCCTGGTTGGACGCCTTCGCGTAGGGGCCGTTGGACCGGGCGAAGGGGATGCGGTTGCCCCCGAGGACCGCGACTCGGCGAGGTGCGCGCGGGGTGGACTGGGAAGCCATGGGTGTCTCCTGCTGTCGACTGCGGGACCGGTCGTTCTCGTCCAAGATAACCGAAACTGGCAGTAGTCGATACAGCAAGTACCTGTTACTTTCGAGAGATGGACCACGACCCCGAACCGCCGCCGGCACCGTCCACGGCCCCGCGGGACGGCCGGGACTCGCGCTGGGAGCGCCATCGCGAGGAGCGCCGCGCCGCCCTCGTCGACGCGACGATCCGCGCCATCCGGACGCACGGCGCGGGTGTCGGCATGGACGACATCGCCGCCGAGGCCGGCACGTCCAAGACGGTCATCTACCGTCACTTCGACGACAAGGCCGGCCTCTACCGCGCCGTCGCGGAGCGCATCGACGGCCGCGTCGTCCGCAACGTCGGCGCCGCGCTGTCCCGATCGAGCACCCCGGCGGCCGACACGCGCGAGCTCGTCGCGTCCACCGTCGAGGCCTACCTCGCGCTCGTCGAGTCCGACACCGAGGTCTACCGATTCGTCGTCAACCGTCCCCTCGTCGACCGGCCGCTGGCGGACGACCCGGTGGGCGGCACCGTCGACCAGGTCACGGACCAGCTCACCGGTCTGCTCCTCGAGGCCCTGCGCGCGAGCACGACCGACCCCTCGCGGGCCCGCACCTGGGCCATCGCGCTCGTCGGCTCGGTCCGCGCCGTCGCCGACGACTGGCTCGCCACCCCGGAGGGTGACCGCGCCCCCCGGGCGTCGGTCGTCGACTCCCTGACCGACCTGGCGTGGCACGGGCTCGCCCCCGTCCTCGCGCCCACCACCACGACCACGACCTCCTGAGGTCCAGACCGGAAGGCACCAGATGTCCACGGCCACCGACTCCTCTGCACAGAGCCCCGCAGAGACCCCCACAGAGACCCCCGACAAGACCCCCGACAAGGCTCCGGACGCAGCCCTGGCCTCCGCGCTACGCGCCCACCTCGACGGCCCCTTCGGCGAGGTGCGCGACCACTGTCGCGCCCTCGACGCCGCGACCTTCGGACCGCCGTCCGTGCCACTCCCGATGGACGAGCACCGATCCCGAGTCACCTCCCAGCTCAGCGCGCTGGCCCAGCAGCCGTATGCCGCGTCCGGCTTCCCTGAGCGCCAGGGCGGGACCGCACGCTACGGCGAGGCGGTGGCCGCGTTCGAGATGCTCGGCCACAGCGACCTGTCGCTCTTCGTCAAGGCGGGCGTCCAGTGGGGGTTGTTCGGCGGCGCGGTGTCGCTGCTCGGCACGAGCCGCCACGACCACCTCGTGCCGCGGCTGGTCTCGGGCGAGCTGCAAGGGTGCTTCGCGATGACGGAGACCGGCCACGGCAGCGACGTCCAGAGCCTGTTGACGACCGCCACCTTCGACCCGGCCACCGACGAGATCGTCGTCCACTCCCCCGTGCCAGCCGCGCGCAAGGACTACATCGGCAATGCGGCGCGCGACGCCAGCCTCGCAGCCGTGTTCGCCCAGCTCGTCGTCGACGGCGAGTCCCACGGTGTGCACTGTGTGCTCGTCCCGATCCGCGACGGCGCCGGCGCTCCCGCGCGCGGGGTCACCATCGAGGACTGCGGTCCCAAGCTCGGCCTCGACGGCGTCGACAACGGGCGCCTCCTCTTCGACCACGTCAGGGTCCCCCGCAGCAACCTCCTCGGCCGCTACGGCGACATCGACGACGACGGCGCCTACTCGAGTCCCATCGACAACCCCAGCCGCCGCTTCTTCACGATGCTCGGCACGCTCGTCCGTGGTCGCATCTCGGTGGCGGGCGGAGCGGGTGCCGCGGCCCGCTCCGCCCTGGCCGTCACGACGACGTATGCCGTTGGGCGGCGTCAGTTCGCGGCCCCCGGCAGCGACGTGGAGACGACGGTCCTGGACTATCGCACCTACCAACGGCGGCTGCTGCCGAGGATCGCGACGGCATACGCCCTCCAGCTCGCCCAGCACGAGCTGGTCTCGGCGATGGACGACGTGCTCGCCGGGCGCACGACGTCCGAGCAGGACCAGCGGCAGCTCGAGACGCGGGCTGCCGGCATCAAGGTGCTGACGACGCGGCACGCGACCGACACGATCCAGGAGTGCCGCGAGCTCTGCGGCGGCGCGGGCTATCTCTGGTCCAACCGCCTGGCCGCGCTCAAGGCCGACACCGACATCTTCACGACGTTCGAGGGGGACAACACGGTCCTGCTCCAGCTCGTGGCGAAGTCCCTCCTCACGGAGTACCAGGCGACCTTCGGCGACCTCGACACGGCGGGCATCGTGCGCTTCGGCGCGCGTCTGGTGGGCGGCACCGTCATCGAACGGTCATCGGCGCGCGGCATCGTCCAGCGGCTCGTCGACGCGGCCCCCGGGCGGGAGGAAGACGTCACCTTCGGCATCCGCGGCACCCAGCTGCGGCTGCTGCGCGAGCGCGAGGAGCACCTCATCGAGGGCCTGGCCCGACGGCTGCGGCGGGCCACTGCACCCGGCGTCGACGCGTTCGCCGTCTTCAACGCGACGCAGGACCACCTCGTCGATGCCGGCACGGCCCACGTGGAGCGAGTGGTCGCCGAGACGTTCGCCGCATCTGTCGAGTGCTGCGCCGACGAGGACGCACGGGCGGTGCTGAGCAGGGTCTGCGACCTGCATCTGCTCTCGACGATCGAGCGGCACAAGGCGTGGTACCTCGAGCACGACCGGCTGAGCCCTGCCCGCGCCAAGGCGCTGACCGCCCTCGTCAACGAGGTCTGCGCGGAGCTGCGACCGCACGCGCAGACGCTCGTCGACGCCTTCGGCATCCCGGCGGGCCTGCTGACGACGGAGATGTCGGGCACCACCTGACCGCCGGCGCCCGGTGGGCCGGGTGGCCTGTGGGGCGCTGGGTCGTCAGGAGGACGGGCGCTGGTAGCGACCGCGGCGGTGGACGAGGGGCGCCTCGTCCACACCGACCTCGACGTGCTCGATCTCGGCCTCGACGAGCACCGACCAGCCGACGTCGTGACGGCTCCCCGGGTCCAGGCGCACGCCCATCCAGGTCGTGGCCGCTACCGCGCGCGGTCCCCAGGTGGTCTGTACCCACTCAGTGAGCCGGAACGGCCCACCCGGGGCCGGCATGGTGCCGGCGAAGGCGTCCGCGAGCCGCTGGTCACGGGCCCCGAGCAGGGCGATGACCGCCGTCCCGGTCTCCACGAGCTGGTCGAGCAGGTCCGCGTCGGGGTGCACGAGACCCACGACCCGGCCGGGCTCGCCCGGAGCCACGAGGTAGGACGAGACCGTAAGGCCTGCCCGGTCGACCCCCTCCCCCGAGGTCCACAGCGAGACGGTGCCGCCGATGCGACCGCGGAGCCGTCGCACCTGGTCACGGTCGCCTTCGGGCGTGTCGAACGGGTGCTCGGAGTGGATCGTCACGGGAGGCTCCCGCACGACACCGTCGGTGAGGCGAGGACGCTCACTCCGCCTCGGCGACGAGGAGAGCATCGTCGACGGCGATCTCGCCGGGCTCGACCACTCGGGCGTAGACGCCGGCGCACTGTGACGGTGTCTGCGTGATCTCGAGCGTGCACTCGCCGAGGCGCACCACGCGTCCGACGAGCTTGTCGAGAACCGACGGGTCCATGTCGAGGACGATGTTGGCCTTGGGGTGGGTCGCGACGAAGTCGTCCACCGTCACGAGGTGCACGGCGTGCTTCTTCGAACGGTTTCCCTTGGGCCCGGTCTCGGTCACCTCGACGGAGTCCAGCTCCTGTCCCGGCTCGTCGGAGTCGGGGTAGATGTAGAGACTCGACACCGTGGCGATCATGACGCCAACGCTAGTCCGTGACGTGGCGTTCTGGAGCGCGCCACGACGACCGGTCCGGCGGCGGTCCTCGGGCCTCGGGCTTCGGTCACCGTCGCCGCGTCGCCGGTTGGTTAGGGTAGCCTACCTTTGCCTGCACACCCTCGACCGGAAGTCGCCATGTCCACCACCAAGATCGCGCTGCTGGGGGCCATTGCCGGGCTGACCATCTTCATCGGGCTGCCGCTCGGGCGCGTGCGTCGCCCCGCGCCACGCCTCAAGGCCGGCCTCAACGGCGTCGCCATCGGCATCCTGCTCTTCCTCCTGTGGGACATCCTGTCCCACGCCTGGGAGCCCACCGACGCCGCGCTCGCCCACCACGAGTGGAGCGTCGCGGTGCGTGGGGGCCTCGTGCTCGCGGTGGGTCTGGCCGTGGGGCTGGCCGGCCTGGTCCACTACGACAAGCTCATCGCTGCGCGGCGCGCGGCCCGGGTCCTGCGCCCGGATCCGGTCGCGGTGCCGGTCGGCGCACCGGCAGGTTCCCTGGGTGCGACGGGCGCCCCGGGTGCCGGGGGCGCCCAGACCGGCGCCATGCCAGCGGCTGGCGTCGTCGACGCGGCCAGCCTGTCGATGATGATCGCGGTGGGGATCGGTCTGCACAACTTCGCCGAAGGCCTGGCCATCGGCAACTCGGCCGCCAGCGGCGAGCTCTCGCTCGCCGTGCTCCTGGTCATCGGCTTCGCGCTGCACAACGCCACCGAGGGCTTCGGCATCGTCGCGCCGCTCGCCGGTGGGCGCGAGCGACCCTCGTGGGGCCGACTCGCCCTGCTGGGGCTCATCGCCGGTGGTCCGACCTTCGTCGGCACCTTGGTCGGACGCAGCGTCGTGAATGACACCGTCGCGATCGCCTTCCTCGGGCTCGCAGCAGGCTCGGTGCTCTACGTCGTCATCGAGCTGCTCGCCGTGGCGCGCCGGGCCGGGCTCAAGGAGCTGACCACGTGGTGCATCCTCGGCGGCCTGCTGCTCGGTTTCATCACCGACGGCGTGCTCGTCGCGGCCGGAGCCTGATCCGGCGACGCCCCCGCCTACGGGGTCGTGCTCGGACTGGACGCCGAGCCTGACTGGGTGCCGTCCGGGCTGGTTGCCGTCGCAGGACTCGTCGGCGACGGAGGCGCCGTCGTCGGCGCCTGCACGGGGGCCGTGGCCGATGACGAGGCACCGGAGTCCGCCGGGGCCGCCGGCTCGGTGCCGGCGGGCGTCGCCGTTCCCGTCGCCGTTCCCGTCGCCGTTCCCGTCGCCGTTCCCGTCGCGGTCGCGGCGGGGGTGGCGCTCGTGGTGGAGGCGGTGGTGGGAGTCGCCCCCTGCGCGGGAGTCGTCGCCGGCTGCTCCCCGGTCACCAGCGCCTGGATCTGGCTCTGGTAGCCCAGCAGCCGGGTGCGGATCTCGTCGAGGGGAAGGTCCTGGACGGTGGTGGCAAAGGTGTTGATCTGCTGCCACAGCGTGTCGAGCCGCTGTCGGGTCGTCGGGCTGAGCTCGCCCGGGACGGTGAGGACGAGCTGCTGCGCCAAGGCGTAGGTGATGCACTGGACGCAGGAGTAGTTGACCGCGCCGGAGATGTTCTGGGGTATGGCGACATGCGCGTCACCGGTCATGAGGACGACCTGGAAGGCCACGGCGACGGTCTTGCACTGCCGACAGCTGGCGAAGGCGTAGGCCGAGTTGCTGTTGGTGACACTGGTGCCGTCGGCCCAGACGAGCGCGAAGGCGACGTCGTAGGTCGTCGACCCGTCGGTGGTGTTCACGGCGAGGGCCTGGTTGTCCCCCGCTGCCGGCGCGCCGGGGCGGTTGAACGGGAAGACCCAGGCCGGTGCCGCTCCGTCAGCGCTGGCCGACGAGGTCGATCTCGGGACCAGCACCAGGGCCAGCTGGGGGTGGTCCTTCGTCGGAGGCGCCGTGGTGGAGGCCCACACGGAGCGTTGGCCCTCGCGGATCTGGCCGTCCTGGAGGCGGGCGGACCCGCCGACGAAGCTCGCCGGGGACAGCCCCTCGACGATGGTGCCCTTCTCGAAGGACTGAACCGGGCGATAGCGGTTGGCGTCGGGCCACCAGGCCCATGTCAGCGCGGCTGCCACGGCGACGACGAGGAGCGCGGCGAGCGCCCGACGACCGGGGCGCCCGGCGGTCTTCGTCCAGAGCGAGGTCGTCACGGTCTTGACGAGCCGGGCGAGCACGAACAGCGAGCCGAGAACGGGCAGGGACACGGCCACGATCGACAGCACCCTGATCGCCACGCCGACGAGGTCGCCGCCAGCCCAGTCGAGGGTGAGGGCGTGCTCCTGCTTGAGCACGCTGCTCCAGGCGGTGCCGACCACGCGAGGTAGCGCCACGACCATGAGCACGAGGGTGGCCAGCAGCAGCGGCACGATGACGAGCACCCAGGTGGTCACCACGACCCGGGCCCAACGCTTGAGCTCGGCGGCGCGGGCCTCGGGCTCGCGGCCGGGCACGAGCGAGCGCAGGGTCGGGCCGATGCGGGAGGCGAGGTCGGGGACCCCGGTCAGGTCGGCGAGGACGTGGTAACCGTCGAAGCGGACCATGGGCGCCAGCTGGCGCACCATCTGGAGCAGCTGCGCGGCCAGGATCAGCAGGAGGGCGTCCCACCCGGTGAGGAGCCACACGACGAACATCGCCACGGTCACGAGGGCGTTGAAGTACAGCCCACCGAGATCGACGCGTAGGCGGGCCGCCCGGCCGAGGCGGTAGCTGTCGGTGACGTCGGTGTAGAAGGCGGGCCACACGAGGTAGAGGCCGGTGCCCATGGCGCCCGGCGTCGCCCCGCCGTAGCGACAGGCCGAGGCGTGGCCGAACTCGTGGAAGCCCGCCGAGAAGATGGTGATGGCGAAGACGACGACGAGAAGGATCGGCTGGTCGAAGGCCTGGTGGGTGGCCGAGCCGAGTCCCTTCGTGAAGAGGACCCAACCGGAGATGAGCGCGAAGGCGAGGACCACGACCACGACCACGAGGGGCGTGAAGAGGGCAGCGAAGGGCGCCGTGATCCGTCGGGTCACCTCGGGGTCCGAGACGATCCAACGGAAACGCAGCGCGAGGAGCGGATTGGCCTTCTTGAGCTCGGGCTCCGACCCGTCGGGCCCGCGGACGAGGCCGAGAGGGCGCAGCTGCGCCTCGGTCAGCCTCCGCACGTCATCGGGGGCGATCCGCCGCCCGTATGCCGTGCTCACCGTCTCGGCGACGTCGGCGTAGGTTCGCGCGCCGTCGATCGCCTCGAGGACGAGGTAGAGCAGGGGCGTGAGCTGCACCGTCTGTCCGTCGGGGCGGCGGACGAGCGACGGCGGGTTGCGGTAGCCCGAGCCGGTCAGCGCGCCGAGCAGCTCGATCCCCGTGGTCGGTGCCGGTCGGTGGACTGGGCCGTCGAGGCTCGCGTCGACGGGCGACAGGGCGTGGGGTGTGGACGTGGTGGCCGGCCCCGGAGCCCTGCCGCCCGCTGACGTGAGACTCATGAGGACCCGTTACTGCTGGATCGCGGAGGTCTGGTCGGCAGTGGCCTGGGCGGTGCCGTCCAGGTGCTGGGTGATCGAGCCCTGCTGGTCGGCGATGGACGTCGCCTCCGATCCGACCGAGCCGACGTTGGCCGAGACCGAGGCGTCGATCGGTGCCGCGACGTTGGCGTTCGCGGCGACCGCGCCATCGATGGGGGCGGCGAGCTTGGCGTCCGCTGCGGCGTGGACATTGATGTCGAGCAGGTTGCCGCTCAGGGCGGAGGTCGGCGTCGGGGTCGCACTGGGCGCCGGTGCGGGGGCCGGGTCCGTCGCCGGGGCGGTCGAGCCGGCGGCCGGCGCGGCCTGGTCGATGGAGCTGTGCTGCGGCGCATGGGCGATGGCAGAGCCCGACAGGCCCTGGTCGATGTTCACGCCCTGGTGGGCCACGGCGGCGTCCGCGGAACCGACCGAGAGGATGTTGGCGCCGACCGCTCCGTTGATCGGCGCGGCGACGTTGGCGTTGGCGGCGACGCCCAGGTCGATGGGCGACGCCACGTCGAGGGCGAGGTTGAGGTCGGCGTTGAGGTCGAGAAGCGACATGACCTCCTTGTCGGGCAGCGCCGTCCCGCTCTCCGCGGCGAGCTCGTCGGCGGAAACGGGGGGCAGATCAGCGGCACTCATCGGTCACTCCATCCCGGCACCCGTGGATGCCGATCGACTTAGCTGGCAACCGGGCATACCCACTCATCTCGCCCGCGAAACTGACAGGTGGGGTGAAGTTGTCCCACGTGTCAGTTTCGCGGGCCCGGTTCAGCAGGCTTGCGTGGCCCCGTCGACGTCGGGGGGACCGTCGAGCCAGTCGTGTCGGTCGGCGGGTCGAGCGGCTCCGATCGTGGCCTCCCAGACGAGGACGCCCGCCGTGAACGGGTCTACACCGGACAGGTCGATCACGTCGTTGCGCAGGAGCACGAAGTCCTCCCGGTCACCCGGGACGCCGTGCCCCGACATCTGCATGACCGCGTCCACGAGCGCTCGGGCCTGGGGCGGAGGAGAGCACGCCCGCTGGACGTTGTGGCGGTGCCGCCGCACCTGCTCGCGGTGGGACCAGACCCGCCACACCCCCCACACGAACATCGCCAGGAACACCGCGACGGGCACAATGACGGCTTCGCCCCGAAGGGCAGGCTCGGCGCCCGTCTGCCAGGCCCGCACGATGGGCAGGGTCAGGAGGCCGATGAGCAGGCTGGCACCGAGCGGCACGTATGTCAGTGGCCCTGACGCGGGCACGGCAGCGTGCCGGGCGCGCCAGGCCGCCTTAGCCCACGTCCTCAGCTCGGCCCGTCCGTTGGCGCGCGACCGAGATGGGCCAGCACCGGTGGGGGTGCCCTCGGAACGCGTGTCCGCACCGTCCTGGCCGTCGGTCGGGTCTGGTGGTGGGGCCGGGGCGGCGATGATCGCCGACATGGCCGCAGCGTTCGCGTGGCTCACTCGCCCGGCACGGTCGTAGGTGAACAGGGCCAGGCCGAACCTGTCGGCATACTCCAGCGCCTCCTCCGAGTAGCTGCCGGAGGTGAAGTGGATCAACCCGAGCTCAGGGCTGCGCGCGTCGGCCACGAGGTCCTCCAGCGCCGTGATGTGCGTCACCGGCACCCCGAAGCTCACGTGTGCCGTGGCCGAGGCCGAGGTGATAGCGCCCGCCGTGCGCGGCCCTCCTATCGGACGCGACACGGATGCACCAGCATGACCGAGGGAGACCAGCCACCCGATCGCGGCCGCCTGCACGGCGGCCGCTGTCGTGAGCCAGGTGGAAGGGCCCGCGGGCCGGTCACCGGTGCTGGAGCTCATGGGGCCGCCTCCTTGGTCCACCGGGGCAACGTGGGCTGCTCTCCCCCAGGGGCGGGGTGCCGCTGGAGTGTGCCCACCCCGTCGATTGGTGACTCGTACCCACTACGCGCCCCAGGCGCTCGGCACCCGCCGACACCGCGAGCAGAATGGGGGTGTGCCCGCTGCGACGGTCGCGCTGCCCAACCGGTTGGCCGCATCCGGTGCCCTCCTGCTGGCCACAGCTGCCTGGGGCTCCACCTTCGTCGTCACGAAGTCCTCGCTGGACGCTCTGGCCCCGGCGTCGTTCCTGTCGTGGCGCTTCGGCATCGCCGCGATCGTCCTTCTGCTCGCGTCCCTCCGCCGGACGCTCGCCCTGGATCCGAGGGAGCTACGGCGAGGAGCGGCGCTGGGTCTCTTCCTCGGGGTCGGGTTTCTCCTCCAGACCACCGCTGCAGCACACCTCGGCCGGGCTGTCGGGCTTCCTGACCGGTTCGTCGGTCGTGATGGTGCCGATCGCGGCGTCCGCGGCCTTCGCGAGTCCGGTGACCCGGACCGGCTGGATCGCGGTCGGGCTCAGTGGCGTGGGTCTGGTGCTCCTCACGAGCGGGCCGAGCGCTCCCCTGACTGCCGGTGCGCTGCTGACCCTTGCCGGGGCAGCCGGCTTCGCGGGACACATCGCCGCCCTGAGTGAGTGGGCCACGCCGGTCAACTCCGTCGGCATCACGACCGTGTCGGTGACGGTCGCGGCGGTGGTGTGCACACTGGCGGCCGCCGTCACCGGCGACCTCTCGGCGCCACCGTCGACGCAGGCCTGGACCTCGGTGGTCTACGTGGCCCTGGTCGCAACGTGCCTCGGACTCGCGATCCAGGCCTGGGCGCAGGCGGCACTGTCCGCCGTGTCGGCGGCGGTGATCATGACGATGGAGCCGGTGTTCGCCGCCCTGCTGGCCGTTGGCCTGGGCGGTGAGTCCTTGGGCCTGACCGCCTGGCTCGGCGGGGTGGTCCTGGTGGTCGCGATGGGCGTGGCTGAGCTCGGACCGCGCGCCTGTTGCGACGCCGCTGCGCCGCGGCTGGAGTGCTGTTGAGGGCTGGACCTTCGTCGCAGCGATGGACGAACATCGCTCGCAACGAGTGGTGCGCGGCCGGGCCGGCGGTGCGACGGTCGGCGGGTGCAGGCGACGCGTGCCGGCACGAGGCGTCCGACCTAGGAGCGCATCATGACCGATGAACGACTCACCCCCCGCGACGGCCGCAGCAGGGCTCCGGCCGGCCCGAGGAAGATCAACCGGCTGACCCCGGAAGAGCGGAAGGCCCGGGGCCACGCCGCCCGCAACGAATGCCCTCGCAGTGGGCACGGACACTGGAGTCCGGCGACGAGCCGCCCCGACCCGATCGCGCTGCTCGAGGAGCAGGCGGCGACCCGGGTCCCCGAACTGGTGCCGCTGCGTTACGGGCGGATGCTGGTTTCGCCGTTCACCTTCTACCGCGGGGCCGCCCTGATCATGGCGTCGGACCTCGCGGCCACCGCACGCTCGGGACTCAACGCCCAGCTGTGCGGTGACGCCCACCTGTCCAACTTCGGCGTGTTCGCTTCACCTGAGCGGCAGCTGATGTTCGACATCAACGACTTCGACGAGACGCTCCCGGGCCCCTGGGAGTGGGACGTCAAACGGCTCGCGGCCAGCTTCGAGATCGCCGGTCGCGACCGCGGATTCGCGCCCGAGGACCGGCGGAGCGTCGTCCAGTCCGGTGTCGCCGAATACCGCACTCGCATGCTCCAGCTCGCCGCCGCCCGCAACCTCGACGTGTGGTACGCGCACATCGAGATCTCGAAGCTCTTCGAGGAGCTCTCGGGCAGCGTCACCAAGAAACAACGGAAGAGGGCCGAGGCCAACGTCGCCAAGGCCCGGACCCGGGACAGCATGCAGGCCTTCAGCAAGCTGACCCACGTGGTCGACGGCCAACGCAGGATCGTGTCCGACCCTCCCCTCGTCGTACCGGTCGAGGATCTCATGACGTCGGAGTCGGACAGCAATGCCCTGAACGAGCAGTTCCATGCCTTGATCCGGACCTACCGCCGCACGTTGGAGACCGACCGGCGCGAGCTGCTCGAGAGCTTCCAGTACGTGCACGCGGCCCGCAAAGTCGTCGGCGTCGGCAGTGTCGGCACTCGCGCCTGGATCCTGCTGCTGCTGGGCCGAGACGGCCAGGACCCGCTGTTCCTGCAGGCCAAGGAGGCACAGGAGTCGGTGCTCGAGCGTTTCGTGGGCAAGAGCAAGTACCGCAACCACGGCCAGCGCGTCGTCGCAGGGCAACGCCTGATGCAGGCGGTGAGCGACATCTTCCTGGGCTGGGAGCACGTGACCGGCTTCGACGGCGAGGAGCGCGACTTCTATGTCCGCCAGCTGCGCGACTGGAAAGGGTCGGCGGACATCGAGGCCATGGTTCCCTCGGGGATGACCGCCTACTCGCGGATGTGCGGGGCGACCCTGGCCCGCGCCCATGCTCGCTCCGGCGACCGGATCGCCATCGCGTCCTACCTCGGCAAGGGTGACAGTTTCGACCGGGCCATCGCCGACTTCGCGGTCAGTTACGCAGACCAGAACGAGCGTGACTACGACGCCGTCGTCCAAGCCGTGAAGTCCGGCCGACTGGAGGCCGAGATGGGGCTGTGACTTCCGGATTTTTCCACCGAGAGGCGACTTCGCCCATGTCGAGCCCACGACACCTTCAGCTGTGACCAGCTGCGCACGATTCGCGGGCGATGTTCAGGCGACGGCTTCGAGCGCGAAGAAGATGAAGCCGATGAAGCGGGTGGGGTCGAGTTCGCTCGTCGGCAGCAGCTCGGGCGGAGTGTCGGGCGCCACTGGGGGCTCGCTGATCGCCGAGATCCTGAAGCCCGCGGCGGTGAACGACTCCGACATCGCGCTCAGGTGAAGCCCAGCGGTCGGCTGGTCGTGGTGGTCAACCACCCGACGATCCCGCCGGTGGGGTATCCGGAGATGAACTACTTCGCGACCGTGCCCAAGTCGGAGGAGTACGACTTCGACGGAGTCTGCGCCACACTCACGATCTGGTACCGCTCCCAGCCTCCTCTCCCAACCGCTCCCGAGCGAGCGCGATCATCGCCTGGCTCCCGTCGAAACCAGCCACGCTTGCGCCTCGCGCGGTCAGGTCGGCCAGGAGCGGCCCGGAACCGCAGCCGGCGTCCAAGATCCGCCTTCCGGCGACGTCGCCAAGCAGGTTCAGCACCGCCGGGCGGGCGTACCACCGGTTGAACAGGCCGTTCTCGTTCGCCCGTGCGTACGCATCAGCGAAGGCGTCGTAGTGGTCTGGTTGCTGCGCAGCGGCCTGCAGTTCGGACGTCATGTCAGGTCACTGTGCCATGACGGCGGCGGGGTGAGCTGGAACCAGGCGACACCCTCGGTGTGGTGGACGTGAAGGGACTCGAACCCCTGACCTCTCGCGTGTGAAGCGAGCGCTCTAACCAACTGAGCTACACGTCCGGGCACCCCTGTGCCCACAGGCCGTCGGGGTGACGCAGGGAACAATAGCCGGTGCGGGCGCCGTGGCGGTAATCGGCGCCCTCTCCGTGCGATCGGCGCCGAACGAGCGGGTCAGTCGACCCCCGGGACCCGTGTCAGCAGCTGCTCGGCCCACTGGGGCACGAAGTGCGGGATCCCAGCCCAGGCGAGGTATCCCCAGATGACGCCCCACACGATGAGAAGGGTTCCGAGCGCGACGACGCCGCGCACCCAGATCGCCTGTCGCATGATCCAGTCGTTCCACCGGCCCACCTGCCGCTTGGCGACATCGAGCCACTGCTGCGCGAACTCGAACTCGCTGGCCAGGATGAGCAGTCCGAAGAAGACGACCAGCCAGCCCGGACCGGGGGCGGGGACCATGATGAGGCCCGCGATCGTCACGACGCCGCCCACGACTCCGACGACCGTGCGCCAGATGGCGTGAGTGAGGCGGTTGCGGCGCAGTCGGGCTCGCCACGCCCATCGGTCCTCGTCGGCGTCGAGCGTCGCATTGCGGTCCGAGTAGTCCACCGGGTTGGGCGCCCCGTCGGGTCGCGGGTCGCCAGCGCGGTTCGGCTCGGTCACGGGTCGGAGTCCCGCTCGGCGTTGCTCCGGAAGATGCGCTGAAGCTCGGTCGACATGGGCCGGTCAGCCGGAAGAGTGCGGTCGTCGACGGCGTGGACCGGCAGGACGTCCTTCGTCGAGCTGGTGATGAAGACCTCCTCGGCATTCTCGAGCACGTCGAGCGGGAGGGTGGCCTCACGGATCTCGATGCCGGCGGCCCGTCCCCACTCGATGGTGAGCTCGCGGGTGATGCCGAGGAGCGGGCCCGACTCGGCCGGTGGCGTCAGCACGACGCCGTCGACCACGACGAAGATGTTGCTACCGGTGCACTCGCAGAGCTCGCCCCGCGTGTTGCCGAAGACCGCCTCGATGGCCCCCTGCTCCTTGGCGCGGGCGAGGGCGACGACGTTCTCCGCGTAGGACGTCGTCTTCAGGCCGACGACGGCCGAGCGCTCGTTGCGCGTCCACGGGACGACGGTGAGCTTCCCGCTGACAGGCGGGAGCGCCTGCGGCGCCGCGACCACGATGTAGGTGAGCGAGGCCTCATGCCGGTCCGATCCCAGTGGCCCGATGCCGCCGGTGACGCTGTAGCGCAGCCGGCCGAAGTCGATCGCGGGCCCGTCGAGCACCGCGGCCACGCCCTTGTCGACGATGGCCAAGTCGAGCGGGGGCAGGCCGAGCCCGACCGCGGACCGCTCGAGTCGCCGGTGGTGGCGGGTCAGGGCGAAGGGCTGCCCGGCCGCGATCTTGGCGGTCTCGAAGACCCCGTCGCCGACCGTGACCGAGTGGTCGAGGGCGGAGACGGAGGGGCCGGTCGGGTCGACGAGATCGCCGTTGACCCAGACGCGCGTGGTGGTGCTCATGGTCCCTTCCCGGTGGCTCGGCGGCCGCCCGGAAGGCGCCCGACGGGAGCCCTCATGGTGTCACAGTGCCCGCCGCCAGCCCGATGAGCCGCGCGGCCTTGAGCTCGGTCTCGGCCCACTCCCCCGCGGCGTCCGACTGCCACGTGATCCCGGCGCCCGTCCCGAACCGCAACCAGCGCCGGCCGGCCTCGTCGCGCTCGGCCCAGAACGTGCGTATGCCGACGGCCAGGTCCGCCTCGCCGGCATCGGCATCGACCCAGCCGACGGCGCCGCAGTAGGGACCGCGGGGCACCGTCTCGAGGTCGCGGATGGCGGCCAGGGCGCTGGACTTCGGGGCGCCGGACACGGAGCCGGGCGGGTAGGCGCCCGCGAAGATGTCCGCCCAGCCCACGCCGTCCCGGAGCTGTCCGCTGACCGTGGAGACGAGGTGCACGAGGCCGGGGTGCGTCTCGAGTGCGCAGAGCTCGTCGACCGAGACGGTGCCGGGCTCGCAGACACCGGAGATGTCGTTGCGCATGAGGTCGACGATCATGACGTTCTCGGCGTAGTCCTTGGGCAGCATCTCCTCCGCCGTCGTCGCCGTGCCCTTGATCGGCCGTGTCACGAGGCGGCCGCCGCGACGCGAGAGGAACAGCTCGGGAGACGCGCTGACGACATCGAGGTCAGCGGCGTCGCACCGGACACGAGCCGCGTGCGGGGCCGGGTTGCCCTGTCGCAGAAGAGCATCGAGGCCGTCCAGGTCAGCGTCGTCGCGCAGCTGGTGGCTGAGCACCCGGCACACGTTGACCTGGTAGACGGAGCCCGCAGCGATCCGCTCTCGCACCTCCCCCACGGCGCCGACGTATGCCGTCCGGTCGAGTGAGGTGCGCCAGTGGCGGTCGAGCGGTTCCCAGCCCACGGCGGGAGCCGGCGGCCGCGCGAGGCCGGGGCCCACGGCATACGACCTCGGGGTGACCTCGGCGAAGCGGACCGCGGTGACGGCGCCCTCGAAGGTGGCCACGACGGCCCAGAAGCCCTCGCGCGTGATCGCGTCCAGGGCTTCGGGGCCGTGGCGGACGTCGAGCACTCCGCGCGCGTCCCGGTCGGCGAAGCGGGCGTGGTCCACCCGCAGATCGTAGGGCCTAGGCCGAGAGGGCCTGCTCGATGTCGCCGGCGAGGTCGGCGGGCTCGGTCGTCGGCGAGTAGCGGCCGAGGACGGTGCCGTCACGCCCGACGAGGAACTTCGTGAAGTTCCACTTGATCTTCTTGCCGAGCAGGCCACCCTGCTCGGACTTCAGCCACGTGTAGACCGGGTGCTCGTCGGAGCCGTTGACGTCGATCTTGGAGAACATCGGGAAGGTGACGCCGTAGTTCTTCTGGCAGAAGGCCCCGATCTCCTCGTCGCTGCCGGGGTCCTGGCCGCCGAACTGGTTGCACGGGAAGCCGAGCACCGTCAGGCCCTGGGCGCGGTAGGTCTCGTAGAGCTGCTCGAGGCCACCGAGCTGGGGGGTGTAGCCGCACGCGCTCGCGGTGTTGACGACGAGGACGACGTCGCCTGCGTACTCATCCAGCGACACCTCCCTGCCGTCGATGGCGGTGGCCTTGAAGTCGTGCAGGGCGGTCACGGTGTCTCCTCTGTGGTCCGGTGTCGGTGGTTGGTTCGGAGCGGTGCTCGGTCGAGATGGGTCATTCGTCGGGTTCGGGCGGCGTGGCTTTTCCGTCGCGCTCGTCGCGGTCTGCCCACTCGAGGAGCGCCCTGAAGTCGAAGACCGCGTCGTCGATGCCCGCGTGGAGGTCACCGAGGCGGCCGAAGCGCTCGGGCATCGTCGCGATGGTGAAGTCCTGCGGCTCGGCGTCGGCGATCTCGTCCCACGCGAGCGGCGCGGAGACCGTGCCACGCGGGTTGCCCCGCACGCTGTAGGCCGCGGCGATGGTGTGGTCGCGGGCGTTCTGGTTGTAGTCGACGAAGAGGTCCTTCGGCGAGCGGTCCTTGCGCCACCACGTCGTCGTCACGTCGTCAGGCAGGCGCCGCTCGACCTCTCGGGCGAAGGCGAGCGCGCCGCGGCGCACGTCCTTGAAGCCCCAGTCCGGGGCGATCCGGACGTAGACGTGCAGGCCCGAGCCGCCCGACGTCTTGGGCCAGCCGACGGCGCCGAGCTCGTCGAGGATCTCGTGGGTCGTGGCCGCGGCCCGGCGCACCTTCTCGAACCCGCACTCGGGCATCGGGTCGAGGTCGATGCGCCACTCGTCGGGACTCTCGGTGTCGGCCCGGCGGCTGTTCCACGGGTGGAACTCGACCGTCGACATCTGCACGGCCCAGATGACGTCGGCGAGACGGGTCACGCACAGCTCGTCCGCGTGCAGGCCGTAGCGGGGGAAGTGCAGCCGCACGGTCTCCACCCAGGGCGGAGCCCCGGCGGGGAGGCGCTTCTGGTGCACCTTGGGTCCGTCGACGCCTTTGGGGAACCGGTGCAGCATGCACGGCCGCTCGCGCAGCGCGTTGACGATGCCCGGGCCGACGGAGAGGTAGTAGTCGACGAGGTCGCGCTTGGTCTCGCCGCGCTCGGAGAAGTAGACCCGGTCCGGGCTCGAGAGGCGCACGGTGTGGTCGCCCACCTCGATCTCCACCGCCGGTGCCTTGCTCGCCGCAGCCATGAGCGACAGCCTACGGACACCCGGGACGGCATACGGCCTTCGGCCGACGAGGGGAACGAGCCGAAGGGCCCGCCGACGTGAGTCGACGGGCCCTTCCAGCGGAGCGGACGACCGGGCTCGAACCGGCGACCTCAACCTTGGCAAGGTTGCGCTCTACCAACTGAGCTACGTCCGCCTGCCACCCCGTGGAGCCGGAGCCCCGTGGGTGCGAGGTAGACCATAGCGGACGGTCGACCGGAGTGTGAAACCCACTCTCCGAGTGGCCGTTCGGCTACTTCTGGACAGCCATCTCGCCGAGCTCGGACCACTGCGTCCCCTCGACCGTCGTGTTGACGATCTTCGGCGTCGCGGACAGGTAGGCGGGCAGTGTCGAGGTGGCCTCGGCGAAGTGCGAGCTCTGCACGTGGGCACCCCCGGCGTCCTCGTCACGGAAGGCCTCCACGAGGACGTACTCGTTCGGGTCGTCGAGGCTGCGCGACCAGTCGAACCACAGGCAGCCCTCCTCGGCGCGGCAGGCCTCGGTGAAGGCCCGGGAGATCTCGGGCCAGTCGTCGGCGTGCTCGGGCTTCACGGGGAACTTCGCGGTGATGAAGATCAAGGGGATCACTCCTGGAGGCTCGAGGATGGTTTCGTCGACAGCCTAGGGTCGTCATCCCGAACGAGTGATGACCTGCTCCTCCGGCCGCCGGTTCGATGGGCGTATGTGCCGATGGATGGTGTACTCAGGTGACCCGGTCCTGGCCGAGGACCTCCTCTTCAAGCCCCAGCACTCGCTCATCGAGCAGAGTCTCCACTCACGCATGGGGGCGACGACGACGAACGGCGACGGCTTCGGGATCGGGTGGTACGGCGAGGGTCCCGTCCCGGCGATCTTCAAGAGCGTGGACCCCGCCTGGAACGACGAGAACCTCCGCGAGCTGACCAAGCAGGTGCGGACCCCCCTCATGTTCGCCCACGTGCGCGCCTCGACCGGAACGCCGGTGCAACGCAGCAACTGTCACCCGTTCCGGCACGGCAACTGGCTGTGGATGCACAACGGGGCGGTCTTCGGCTTCCACCAGCTGAAGCGGGAGCTGATGTTCGCGGTGGACCCGTCGCTCTACGCCGACGTCGAGGGGTCGACCGACTCCGAGACGCTCTTCTTCCTCGCCCTGACCTTCGGCCTGGAGGACGACCCCCTGACGGGCGTGGCCCGGGCCGTCGGTTTCGTCGAGGACCTCGCCGAGCGGCGCGGTGTGGCCAATCCGATACAGGCGACGATGGCGACCAGCAACGGTGAGTCCGTCTGGGCGTTCCGGTACTCCACCCAGCACCAGAGCCGGACGCTGTTCCACTCGACGGACGTGACCCAGCTGCGCGCGTTGCACCCCGAGGTGGAGATGCTGAGGACGTTGAGTCCCGAGGCACGCCTCGTCGTGTCCGAACCACTCCGTGACCTGCCGGGGGCGTGGCGTGAGGTGCCGGAGTCGTCCTGCGGCATCATCCAGCCCGGCGACGACGAGATCCGTGCGTTCGCGCCGATCCCTCCCGTTCACGTCGCCTGAGTCATGTCGGATGGGCATCGTCCGCGCGGACGATGCCCAGCCGAAACCAGCCGGCAACCAGCCGGCAACCAGCCGGCAATCAGCCGGCGAGAATGCGGGCCTTCTGTGTCTGGAACTCCGCGTCCGTCAAGACGCCGGAGTCCCGGAGCTCCCCGAGCTGCTTGAGCTTGTCGAGGTCGACACCAGTGTCCTGAGGTGGCGGTGGCGGGGCGGAGTCCTGCTCCGGCGCCGGCTCATACGCTTCCTCTGGCGGCTGCTGTTCCTTGGCCGCCCAGCGCCCAGCTTGACGGCGCGACACGCGGTTCGACACCGCCGTGGCCGTCCCGGCGACGACGGCAGTCCTGGCCATTCCACCGATGAGTCCCATCGTGTGCTCCTTCGTACGTACGTGATTGACGTTCAGGTCGACGCTCGGATCGGGATCGGAGCTACTGGGCGGCACCCGCCGACGCCTCGGCCGCCTCCAGCTCCTCGAGGCGGGCGATGACGGTGTCAGCCGGGATGCGGACACTCGCCACGACCTCGGCACCCGCCCGGCGCATGGCCGAGACGAAGGGCCCGGCCCACGTGTTCTCGTAGACCAGGAGGGCCACGGCGTTCCCGGGCTCGACCAGGGAGGCTGCTTCCTTGAGGTCGTCCTCGTCGAGCAGGTCGGACTCGACACCTTCGAAGACCGCCAGATCGAGGGTGCCGTCACCGTCGAGGTCGGAGATGGCCATGGCGGTGACGGTCCCGTCATCCGCCCGGACGAGAGCCTTCATGTCGAGGACGCGGATGATCCCTCGGTCGACGAGGTCGACGAGGACGGCCAACCCCTCGCCGGTCAGCCTGGCACCGGGGAACTCCAGTGCGAGGTAGTCGATCGGTCCGACATCGACGTTGACGCTCATGTCCTGCCTCCTTGGTGGCTCTCCACTGACACCTCGACCCTCGCCGCCGGCGGGTGGCGGCCGCATCGCTCCTCGAGGATGAGTGAACGCCACGGCGGCGACGCCTAGATCCCGCTGCGCTGGTCAGGGGCGTCGGCGTCGTCCACCTGGTGGACGGCGGTCACGCCGATGCCCAAGGACTCCAGCAGGGAGAGGACGAGCGACAGGGTGTCCTCGGGGCCCATGGGGAAGCGCAGGATCGTCGCTCCGCCGATGTTGCGGCGCTGCAACGGCACCGGCGAGTCGGTCAGATCCGTGGCCAGCTCGCCGTCGAGGATGACCTCGTACTCCCGCATGGCACACCTCACTTTTGTGAACCCTGAGTTTTCGCTGACGCCCCCGACCACCCATGACTAGCCTCGAAGTGTCAGGGGCCAATACGCATCCACCTACGGGGGTGACATGGTCGGCCCGCGTCACGCTCGCATGTCGACTCCCTCGCCGTCGCCGGGGCTGATCGATCGTCCGCACCTGCTGTCCCTGGTCGACCGTCGACCGGTGGTCGTGCTCGCAGGCATGGCCGGCTACGGCAAGTCGACGCTCCTCGCCGCCGCCGCCCGCCGGCACGCCGCCCGTGGCGCAGCACTGTGGCTGACCGTCGACGAGTCCGACCGCGAGCCCGTGCGTCTCGTCTCGGACCTCCTGACCGCAGCCAGCCTGTCGGGGCTCGACGAGCTCGGCGCAGGTCTCGAGCCATTGCGCGCATCGGCGCTGCGGGCGGAGCCACTGACCCTCGTCGACTCGTTGCTCGAGCTGCTCTACGACACCGCTGTGCCGCTGACGCTGATCCTCGACGACCTCCAGCACCTCGCCGAGTCGAAGGCCTCGGTGCGTGTCATCGACCACGTCCTCCGGTGGGCACCCGCCAACATGCGGATCGCGATCGCGGCACGGGTGGTCCCTCCGCTGCGGGTGCAACGTCTTCGTCTGGAGGACCGACTCGAGTACATCGCGCACGACGAGCTCGCCTTCAGTCGGGAGGAGTCTGCTGAGGCCGTCCGGGCCGCCGGCCTGCGCCTGGACGCCGACACGATCGACACGATCCACCGTGTGACGGACGGTTGGCCGGCGGGCGTCCGCATGGCGATCCTCGCCGCCCGCCAGAGCGGCAGACCCCGTCAGGTCCCGATGGAGCTGCGACGGGACCAGGCGCTGGCCGACTACCTCGCCACGGAAGTTCTCGCCTCCCTCAGCGAGGACCTCCGCAGCTTCGTCCTCGACAGCTGCCTCGACGAACAGGTGTGCCCGTCGCTCATCGACACCATCCGGGGCACGTTCGGCGCGGAGACCTACCTCGAACAGTGTCTGGCTGATGGTCTGTTCCTCACCCGGGGTGACGTCTCGGCCGAGGAAGCCTGGTACCACTGGCACCCGCTCTTTGCGGCGCACATCCGTCGTCGACTGGCGACCGATCTGCCCGAGCGTGCCGTGGCACTGCACGCGGCTGCTGCGGAGTGGTGGGCCCCTGTCGACCCGCCCACCGCGATCCGACATGCGATGGCGGCCGGCGACGAGGAGACGGCCTCGAGGATCTTCGCGGACCGCTGGTCCGATCTGTTTCTCGAGGGACGCGTCGACGCGGTGCTCGACGCGGTGGACCAGCTCCCGGAGGTTGCTGTCTACTCCAGCGAGGCACACCTCGCGAAGGCCCTGATCCTCGGACAGCGTGGCAGCCATGACGCTGCCCGCTCGGAGCTCGATTCCGCGCGGCGTGCCGCAGACCTCCTTCCCGAGACCGCACGGGCTCGACTCGAGGACCGAATGGCGATCGTCGAGCTGCTCCGCGCCGGGTACGACCGGGGGCTCGGCTCCGCGGTCGAGTCCGGTGCCGCTCTGCTCGACCGGCTGGACCGGAGTCAACGAGCGCCCGATCCTGCCATCCGGGCCACCGTCCAGGTGTTCGTCGGTATGGGAGAAGCGCGGCTGCAGAGCCATCCCAAGCTCCCCCTGGAGATGCTCCGATCGTCAGCCGCCACGGCACACGAGGCCGGCTTGCTGGCCCTCGAGCTGACAGCCCTCGCCGAGTCGTGCATCCCTGCCATCGGCGAGGGAAACCTGACCGAGGTCCACGACCTCGCCGCCGGCGTGCTCGCGCGGGCCGAAGAACGCGGCTGGGTGGGCCTCGTGACGCTGGCCCCTGCTGTCGCCTATCTCGGCTGGTTCGAGTACTGGCGTGGCAACTTGCGCGACGCGCAGGTCCTGCTGCAGCGAAGCCTGTCCATGGTGCTCCCCTTCGACTGGGAGCTGCGGGGACTCGTCCTGAACTTCCTCACCAAGACCGCCCTGTCGTTGGGCGACCTGCGCACAGCGCGACGCAACGCAGCGGAGATCGCGTCCATGATCGAGGCCGGTCACCTGGCACCGTCGTGGCCCTCCATGCTGGCTGGCCTCGAGGGGCTCATCCTCCTGGCGAAGGGAGACATCAGCGACGCGGTGGCTCTCGCCACCCGGCCCCCCAGCTCACCGGAGTACCGGTTGGCACCCACCCTCCGGGCCAAGGTGCTCCTGCTTGCCGGCCGCCCCGAGCTGGCACTGGCCGAGCTCGACCGGGTCCCGGCCCCCGACGGCTTCGTGCAGATCGAGTGCCTCTCGCGGTGCATCGGGGCACAGGCGCATGCAGCCCTGGGGCACGTGGACGCGGCCCACGTGTCACTCGAGCTCGCCCTCGCGGCAGCCGAGCCGGACCAGCTCTACGGGCCCTTCCTCGGCGCCGGCGATGCCATGACGGATCTGCTCAAGACCCACCTGCGCCACGGCACTGCTCATCCCACAGCAGTGACCCACGTGCTCGGACGCATCGTCGAGGGACAGCACCAGAACATCACCGGCTGGGGCGAGCGGCTGACCGACCGGGAACGAGTGATCCTCCAGTACCTCGCCACCAACCTCACCAACGCGGAGATCGCCGAGGCGGAGTACATCTCGCTCCACACGGCCAAGACCCACATCGCCCACATCTACCAGAAGCTGGGTGTCAGCAGCCGTCGAGCCGCGATCCGTCGCGCCGCCGAGCTGGAGCTCTACTGAGGCCTGGCCCGACGCTTCGTCTCCTCCCAAAGGAGTGACGCGCTCGCGTCCCCGACGGCGACATGCTGGACGCGACGTGAATTCCCTACTCACCCGAGGCGGACAGGTATGCGAGCCGTCGTTGTCGTAGCCGGTGAAGTGGACGAACGCGACGTCTGGCCGTATGCCGTGTGGTCCGACAGCAACGGGACGAGCACCACGTTGACGGTCCGGGTGCACGATAGCCAGGAGCTCGTCGGTGTCCTCGCTGCTCTGACCGACCTCGGGCTGGAGGTCACCTCCACGCACCTCGTCGACGAGCCGGGCGCCAAGGGCGGCACCGCATGAGGGGTCCGTCCGCGGATCTCCCTCGCAGAGAGCGATGCCGGCGTTCGGCAGTCGGACGAGTCTAGGCCTCGGCACGAGGGTTGCCACTCCATCGCGACGAGTCGCGACGACGAAAGGAACGGCCCACCATGGACTTCTGGAGCTTCTTCTGGCTTCTCGTCTGGTCCTTCTTGTTCGTGGCCTACCTGATGATGCTCTTCCACATCTTCGGGGACATCTTCCGGGACCGGGAGCTCGGCGGGTTCGCCAAGGTCGTGTGGGTCGTGGCGCTGTTCGTCTTCCCACTGCTGGCCGCGCTCGTCTACATCATCGTCCGCGGCAAGGGCATGGCTGAGCGGCAGATGGAAAGCACCAGCCGGCGGATGGCCGAGCAGGAGGACTACATCCGCAGTGTGACGGCCACATCCGACTCGACGTCCTCGACCGTGGAGCAGCTGTCCCAGGCCAAGGCACTGCTCGACAGCGGTGCGATCACCGAGGATGAGTTCGCCGCGATCAAGGCCAAGGCTCTCGCGTGACGCCGGTCCCCGCCGCCGCCCTGCGGCCGACGGGCGTGGTCGACCGACGAGTGACTCTCGTGCCGTGACGCTGCTCCTGGATCCGGGGAGTACGCCGGGGCCGTGCCCGGCGGAAGGAGTCCGACCATGTCTCGCGGGAGCACACCCACCGGGGCGGGGGTCCCGTGGTGTGCCTCGAACCCTCAGGTCAAGAGCCATCACGACCGCGCCTTCCCTCGACGACCTCACTCCGCCTGTCACCAGACTGCGGCGGGCGCGGGTGGTCGGCGTCGCTCGGAAAGGGCTATTCCCGGGCGTGTGACGTCACTCGACGACCGCCAGCCCGTGGTCGGTGTTGTTCAGCCGCAGGCCCCCGTCCTGCGTCACCGTGACGATGTCCTCGATGCGCACGCCGAATCGCCCGGCGAGATAGATCCCGGGCTCGACCGAGAAGCACATTCCCGGAACGAGCGGCTGCTCCTCCCCCTCGACCATGTAGGGGGGCTCGTGGGTCGTGACCCCGATCCCGTGGCCGGTCCGGTGGATGAATGCGTCGCCGTAGCCCGCATCGGTGATGACCGCCCGGGCGGCACGGTCGACGTCCTGGCAGGTCGCGCCGGGTCGGACCGCCGCGACACCGGCATCCTGGGCACGCCGCACGATCTCGTGGACGTCGCGGATCTCCTGTGTCGGCTCGCCCACACAGACCGTCCGGGTCGTGTCGGAGCCGTAGCCGAACATCAGGCCCCCGAAGTCGAGCACGACCGCGTCGCCGGGCTGGATCACCCGCTCGCCGGCCTCGTGGTGGGGATTGGCCCCGTTGGGCCCGGACCCGACGACGGTGAAGTCGACCTGCTCGTGCCCGAAGCGGCGCAGCAACCCAGCGAGGTCGGCGGCCACGTCGGTCTCCCGCCGTCCGGCGAAACGGACCTTGACGATCTCGCCGTATGCCGCGTCGGCCGCGGCCCCTGCGGCGGTGAGCCGCGCCAGTTCGTCGGGTCCCTTCACTGCTCTCATCATCGGAAGCCCCACGGTCAGCGACTGGTACGTCGTGCCGGGCAGACCCTTCTGGAGGCCGAGGAGGTGCATGGCCCACGCAGAGTCCGAGATGCCGTAGGTGCCGTCGGGCCGTAGCCGCGGGGCGACCGCCAGGTAGGGGTCGGTGCCGTCGGCCCAGTCGACGACCTTCATGCCGCGCACCCCTTCCGCTGCCACGGCATCGGGCCGTTCGAGGGCCGGCACGACCAGCGTCGGCTCCTGGTCGGGCCCGAGCACGAGCATCGTCAGCCGTTCGGTGATCGCGGTGGGCTGGTAGCCGGTGAGCCAGACGAGGTCGGGTCCGGGCGTCACGAGGACGCCCGAGAGGCCACGCTCCGAGGCGGCCTCGACGACCCGGCGCGCCCGCGCGAGGTAGTCGTCCACGGTGAACGGTGGTGGCGCCTGCACCGCTGCAGAGCTCATGGCGGTCTCCCTTCGGTCCCGTTCAGGCTAGGACCGCGGGTGCCAGGTGATGGTCATCCGATGAGGGTGACACCTCGGCGGCGGTGTTGTCCCCGCTCCACCGGGCGCCTGTCACGGGATGTTGAGGGCGGCGATCGCCGTCCTCAACGCGGCAAGGTCAGCCGGCGTGAAGCCGGAGGGGCGCATCACGGCATACCAACCGTCGACGTACTCCGTCGTGTACTTGTGGCCGTGACCGGCCGGGACCCCGGTGGAGAACGGCAGGTCGGCCGTGACCTGCCAGAACGTCACGAACGGCATCCAGAACATGCCCTGCAGCACGTCCTTCCCGGCGGTTTCCCTGATCCAGTCGGGCTCGGTGAACACCAGGTGCGGGGACCACCAGACGATGGGATCGGAGGGATGCATGAGGTAGATGACGCGGGTGCCGTCCCAGGGCTGGCTCTCGGGCGGGATCGAGGCGGCTGCGTCGCTCGCGAACCGTACGGTCCGGCCGTTCTTGTAGACCGGCTGGATCTCGGGGGTGCCGGGATCGCGGTGGTCGCTGAACTCGCGGAACAGCGTGTTGAAGTTGGGCGGCCCCGCAAAGACCGTGCCGGCGGTGCGGTTTCGCAGGTCGTACTCGCCGCTGAAAGCGGTCTCGCCGCCGAACGTGCCCAGGCTCTCGCCCGAGACGTAGAGCTTCGGACGCTGGTCCGGGGGCAGCTTCGACCACCGGTCGTAGACCGCGTCGAAGAGCGCCCGGCCGGCCTCCCGCGCCTTGGACTGGTCGACGAGGAACGAGAGCCACGACGGCAGGTACGAGTACTGGATGGCCACGCTGGCCGCGTCGCCGCCGCTCAGGTACTCGAAGGGTGCGACGAGTGCCGGGTCGACCCAGCCGCTGCCCGTCGTCGTCACGACGAGCAGGTTCGCCCGCTGGAAGCCGCCCGCCCGCTCGAGGTCGTCGACGGCGAGCGCCGCACGCTGCTCCGTGTCGTCCGCCGAGTCGAGACCCGCGTAGGCGCGGATCGGCTCCTTGGCGGAGTGGTGGACGATGGCCTCGATGTCGGACGGTGTCGGACCCGTGCCCGTGAAGGTCCGTCCCTCGCGGCCGAGGGAGTCCCAGGCGACCTTCGAGCCGGGGCCGCCCGAGCGGAGGCCGGTCGTGGGCTGGACCACACCCTCCTGCGTGATCGTGTTGTTCACCGAGAAGACCTCGTCCATCGCGCTGACGAGCCCGTCGATGAGCACCCCGCTGACGACGAGGTAGACGGTCGCGGTCACCAGCACCCAGCCGGTCGCCGCGGCTGCGCGCCGGCCGACGTGGCGGGCGAGCAGGTCTGCGACCCAGTGGTAGGCGCGCCGGATGCCCCGGCCGACGGCGAGGAACAGCGCGAAGAAGAACATCGCGACGAAGGGCGACAGCACGACCAGCGCGATGTTGTACTCCGTCACCCCCATCAGCGCCCGGATCTGGTGCTGCCAGTACTGCCCGAGTGCGAAGAAGACAACAATGAGGACGCCGGCGATGATGAGGAAGGCGCGCCAGGACGACGGTTTCGGGACTCTGGCGTCCCGGTCTGCGTAGGCGCGCCAGAGCCATGCGACGAGGACCCCCAGGCCGTAGCCGATGGCGGCAGTGATCCCGCTCCGGCGACGCCGCTTCGGCTGCGACCTGCCGGTCGCTGGTGAGTGGAGGGTCAGACACCTCTTCAGTCATGCCTGCTCGTTCCAGTCGGCGTGAGTGCTGGGTCACCGGGATCCTCGTCCCTGACCCGTCTCACGGTGCTGCCTGGGGACTGACGGCGCATCGTCCTCTGAGGGCCAGATCAGCAGCTGGCGGCAGCCGTTCTGGCTACTGTGGGTGCGGGCGAAGGATCCTTCCGGAAGGGAGCTGCACATGCCCCGTCCCGACCTGCCACCGCAACCGGACCCGTCGCGGATGACGAACTTCGCCGGGCACCCCCTGGTCGTCGCGGTGTCGCCGGATCCCGAGCCGCTCGTGGTCCTCACCGCCCTGTCCTTGGCCCGGGCCACCAGGGCGCCGGCACTGTACTTCGCCTTCGCCGACCCCGCCCGGTTCGTCGACGAGGAGCACCCGGACGGAACCGTGCGCCACCACCCCGTCGACCCCGACCTCGGCGATGACGACCTGTGGCCGCAACGCCAGGAGCGCATCCTCGCGTGGCTGGACGAGGAGCTGCGCGGGACCGACGTGCCGTGGCACTTCCGGTATCTGGCCGGACGCGCCGACCGGGCGCTGACGCACCTGGCCCGCGCCGTCGACGCCGCTGCCTTCGTCGTCGGCACGCAGCGGCGTCGTCACCAGCGAATGCACGACTTCGCGGCGCAGTCCCTGTCGATGCAGTTGGCCCACCGCCAGCACCGCCCCGTGATCGTAGTGCCGTTGACCGTCGTCGACTGGCACGCACCCGCGCCGTGGGAGTGACCCCGCGACCGGTGCGAACGGCGGATTCCTCAGCCGGCGATCAGCGCGAGGGTGAGCGCCCACGCCCCGGCGCCGGCGAGGAAGCCCGCAGCCAGGCTGATGGTCACGTTGAGCCCCGCCGCCACGGCGGAACCCTCCTGCATCAGGCGTACGGTCTCGAACCCGAACGTCGAGAAGGTCGTCAGCGCGCCGCACAACCCGGTCCCCAACAGCGCGACGAGATCCGGGGACAGGTGTCCGACCGACCCCGCGGCCAGGACCCCACCGAGCACGGCTGAGCCGACGACGTTGACCGTCAGGGTGCCCCACGGGAAGGCGGTGTCGTGCTTCGACTGCACGAACAGGTCCGTGAGGTAGCGCAGGGGCGCGCCGACCGCGCCGCCGATGACCACGAAGAGGAACGTCACGTCGTCTCCCTGCCACGCGGTCGCGTCAGGAGGCGACCGAAGGCTGCGCCGAGCCGTACCGCGATCAGGCCGCCGATCAGGGTCACCAGAACGTAGGCGGCGAGGGCTCCGAGCGCGCCGGCCGCGGCGAGGGCGTGGGCGTCGAGCATGTACGTCGAGAAGGTCGTGTACCCGCCGAGGACACCGACGCCCAACAGCGGGCGCACGTACCGGTTCGTGGGCCAGACCTCGTTGACGAAGACCATCAACACGCCGAGCAGAAAGGCTCCGGTCAGGTTCGCGGTGACGGTCGACCACGGGATGCGGTCCGGCGCATGCGGGAGGAGCAGGGCCACGGCATACCGGGACGTACTGCCGACCGCGCCTCCGAGCGCGATCACCGCGAGCACGTCTCCGCGTCCCCGGAAGAGACGCGGCGCCCTGGGCCGGTCTGCGGGCATGGCTCTCCTACCTGTCTCAGGTAGGGACTGTTGGCGACGGGATGTCGCGGTTGTCGGCGAGCCCCACCGCCATCGACCGCCACGATACCGACTCGAGAAACGCAGGCGACATCGTGACACGCTCAGCGCCATCGCGTCGGGCCCGGACCGAGCCGTCGGGGCAGCGCACCTGCCGAGCCGGACTGACGCATGTTCCTGGTCGGTGCGCGCCACGTCTTCGATCCCTGGCTCACTCACGAGCCCTCGCTCGCCGGACGAGGGCTGGCATCACCCGCGCCGGATGACGCGCCGGGATGCGTGGGTCGATACCAAGGAAGGGAGCGCCTCCGCGCCGGACGGCGCCCATCGGCCCGCTCCGGGCCCGGGCAACGAGAAGGGACGACGCGACATGGACGACTACCCACTCATCGCAGACCATGGGCTGATCGGTGACCTCCAGACCGCAGCACTCGTGACGACGGAGGGGGCGATCGACTGGTTCTGCGCTCCTCGTTTCGACTCGCCGAGCATCTTCGGGGCGCTGCTGGACCACGGACGCGGCGGACACTTCCGGCTGCGGCCCACCGCCGAGGTCTTCACGAGCAAGCAGCTGTACTTCCCCGACACGGCCATCCTCGTGACCCGCTTCCTCACGGAGGCCGGCGTCGGAGAGGTCGTCGACTTCATGCCGACCAGCAACAGCACGATCGCCGCCGACACGCACCGCATCGCACGGATGGTCCGTTGCGTGCGCGGCGAGATGACGTTCGCCCTGCACGTGGCACCACGCTTCGACTACGGGCGCGAGCAGCACGAGACACACCTCTCGGACAGCGGTGCCGTGTTCGCCGGCCCGCGCACCTCGATGACGATCCACCTGGTGCGCGAGCCGCAGGACGAGCGCCTCGCGCACACCCATGTCGACGACCGCGGCGACGTCCGTGCCGAGGTCACCCTGCGGGCCGGCATGATGCGCGGCCTGCTCCTGGAGACCGGGACGGCCGGCCCGGCTCGCGAGATCAGAGTTGCCGAGATCCAGCGGATGTTCGACGACACGGTCGCCTTCTGGAAGGGATGGCTGGCGCAGTCCACCTATACGGGGCGCTGGCGCGAGACCTTGCACCGCTCGGCTATCACGCTCAAGCTCATGACGTATGCGCCGAGCGGGGGTCTCGTGGCCGCACCCACGGCAGCGTTGCCGGAGCAGGTCGGCGGGGAGCGGAACTGGGACTACCGCTACACGTGGGTGCGGGACGCCTCCTTCTCGGTCTACGCCCTGCTCGGAATGGGCTTCCGGGAGGAGGCGGCCGCCTTCTCCGGCTGGCTCGCCGACCGCGTGCGGGAGAGGTCCGGCGCGGGAGGCACGCCGCTCGACATCATGTACCGGGTGGACGGCTCGAGCGACCTCACGGAGGAGGTCCTCGAGCACTGGGAGGGCTACCGCGGCTCGAAACCGGTGCGCATCGGCAACGGCGCGGCCGGCCAGCTGCAGCTCGACATCTACGGCGAGGCGGTCGACAGCCTCTACTTCGGCGACCAGCACGGACTGCCCGGCAGCCACGCCGGATGGCTCAAGCTGTCCGAGATGCTCGACTGGCTCTGCGCCAACTGGGACCAGCCCGAGGAGGGGATCTGGGAGACCCGGGGCGGGAGGCAGGACTTCACGTACGGCCGGCTCATGAGCTGGGTGGCCCTGGACCGCGGGATCCGGCTGGCTGTGAAGCACGGGCGGCCTGCCCCCATGGACCGGTGGCGCGAGGAGCGTGACGGGATCTACGGCCAGATCATGACCCGGGGCTGGAGCACCGACCGAAAGGCCTTCGTGCAGCACTACCAGACGGACGTCCTCGACTCCTCCCTGCTGCGGATGTCGTCGGTCGGCTTCATCAGCCCGACCGACCCGAGGTGGACCTCGACCCTCGAGGCGATGGACGCCGAGCTCGTGACGGACAGCCTGGTCTACCGCTACGACCCCGCCGCCTCGCCGGACGGGCTCCGCGGCTCGGAGGGCACGTTCTCGCTCTGCACCTTCCTCTACGTCGACTCGCTCGCCCGGGCCGGCGAGCTCGACAAGGCGCGCATCACGTTCGAGAAGATGTTGACGTATGCCAGCCACGTCGGCCTCTACTCCGAGGAGATCGCGCTCACCGGTGAGCAGATCGGCAACTTCCCGCAGGCGTTCACGCACCTCGCGCTCATCGACGCGGCCATCACCCTCGACCGGCAGCTCGACGCGGCGCAGGCACCGTCCCGACGCTGAGTGACACGCCCAGCGGGGTCCGAGCCCGTATGCCGTTCGCTGCCCCCATGCCGCTCCGGCCGGGGGCCGATCGCCGGGTTCAGAGCGCGCCGTGTGCCTCGGCGGTGGGCAGCCCGAGGTAGCGCAGGATGGTCTGCTCGCGCTCGGTGAGGGTGTCTCCCCAGTCGTTGACCGTCGTGGGAGGGGTGCTATCGAGACGCAGCTTCTGCAGCCGGAGTCGAGGCATCGACCGTGACGCGAGCAGGACCCTCGAGGAAGGCGGCGCCCACGTCATGAAGTGGTCGAGCATCTCCAGGGCGCGCCCTGAGCCATCGAGGTGCTGGAGGTCGTCGAGCACGAGGGTCAGCGCGATCTCCTCGTCCACGAACACCTGGTGGAGGGCGTCGACGAAGGCCAGATGGTCGCAAAGAGAGGTGGGTCCTCCAGTCGCTCGAGCATACCCCCGAGGGTCCCAGCGGCGGATCTTCGCAGGGCCGTCAGGAGGTCCGCCGCCAGCCGTCCGGGGTCCCGGTCCGACGGGTCCAAGGTCAGCCAGGCAACCGTTCCCTGCGGTGGGGACTCAGCGAGCCACGACGAGAGGAGCAGGGACTTGCCATATCCCGCCGGTCCCAGAAGGAGCACGGTCGAACGAGCGGCCAGCCGGTCGTACAGCCTGTGTCTGCTGACCACCTGATCCATCAGGGGCGCGCGGGAGAAACGACCGCCACGAGGACCTTGCACGGTGCGCCTCCTGCACAGTCCGGCCCGCCCTGGCGGAAGGGCTCTCCACCAATCGACCAGAGGGACGTCTCAAGGGAGGCGATTTCGGCAACCGTGCGATCGGCCCGACCGCAGCTGTTGCGAGTGCGCGCCGGCCCTTCCCGAGGAGCACCTCCACTGGTCATCCCGCGCGGATGAGGCGCGGCATCCACGGCCTACCTAGCCTGAACGTGACGGGGACGGTCGGAGAAGGAGACTGGGATGAGCCAGACCGGTCAGGGCGACGCTTCGCCGAACTCCATGGGCGAGAGAGTCTTTGTCCCGCCAGCGGCCAAGAGCCGCTGGACGGGCTGGGTGGTGTCCGCCGGCCTGATGATGATCGTGCTCGGAATCTTCCAGGCGATCGAAGGACTGACCGCACTCTTCCGTCACACGTACTACGCAGTCGATTCCAGTGGGCTGCTCGTTGGCGCGAGCTACACGACGTGGGGATGGGCGCATCTGTTGCTCGGCCCCGATCATCGCGGTGATCCTGATGCTGTTCTCGAGCCGAGCCAAGGTCAACGGTCCGATGTTCGCCCTCGGCCGGGCCGTGGCACTTGCTGTCGTCAGCGGGATCGTCGTCGTGGCCGGCGACGCGGCATCGGACAGCGCCACCACTGTCGGGGTCTCGTGGTCCCAGATTCTCTTCGGCGCCGTCTTCCTGGTCCTGGCGGCCCGCACGTGGAAGAAGGGCCCGGCGCCCGGGGCGCAGCACGAGCCGCCGAAGTGGATGGCCGGCATCGACTCGTTCTCACCTGGCAAGGCCCTCACGCTCGGGCTGCTGCTGGCGGGAGTCAACCCGAAGAACCTCCTTCTCGCCGCCGGCGCTGGTGCGGCCGTTGCCGGTCTGGCGCTGCCGACGACGAACGCCGTTCTCTCCCTGTTGGTCTTCGTCGTCGTCGCGAGCCTGACGATCGCCGGCCCGGTGACCTACTACCTGGTCGGTGGTGAGTCCCGCCCGCACCACCCTCGACGCGACCAAGGAATGGCTCGCGCTTCACAACGATGCCGTCAACACGGTGCTCTTCCTCGTGCTGGGCGTGAACCTCGTCTCGAAGGGCATCCCGCCCCTCACGTGATGTTTCGACTCCCGCAGAAGGAACGGCCATGCACGTCAGCGCGATCGCCTTCATCGCGGCAACCCTGTTCGCCTGGGGGCTCGTCTCCAAGCGGCTGGCGCGCGCCGATCTGACGGCGCCGATCGTCTTCGTCGTCGTCGGCGCCGCGCTCGCGTGGGCAGGGCTGGTCGACGGGCCCGACGAGTCGGCGACGCTCACCCCGCTCGTCGAGATCACTCTGGTCTGGGTGCTCTTCTCGGATGCTGCCCACCTGCCGATGCGCGAGCTGCGCCGCGACGTGTGGCGCTACCTGCGTCTGCTCGCCGTCGGACTGCCCCTGACGGTCCTGCTCGGATGGGCTCTGGCCGCGTGGCTCTGGCCCGGGCTGGGGCTGTGGTTGGCACTCTTCGTGGGCGCCGCCCTCGCGCCGACCGACGCTGCGCTCGGGATCCCGGTGGTCACCAATCCCGTCGTCCCGTCCCGCATCCGTCAGCTGATCACGGTCGAGAGCGGGTTGAACGACGGGATCGCCACCCCGATCGTCACGGTCGCCATCGCCGGCGCGGCGGCCGCAGCCGGCCTTGAGGGTCACGAGGGTGCCGGCCACGCCGTCGTGCAGCTGGCCCTGGGGGTCGTGGTCGGATCTGCAGTCGGCGCCGGGGGTGGCTGGCTCCTGCGACTGGCCCGACGGCGCGACCTGGCCGCCGAGGACTTCACCGGCATCGCAGTCCTTGCGCTGGGGCTGCTTGCCTACTCCGCCGCGCTCGTCCTGGGCGGCAACGGGTTCGTCGCCGCGTTCTGCGGTGGTCTGGCCTTCGGCGCCTGCGCCGGCCGCCGGGGGCCGGCGGAGCTCGTCTACCTCGAGCAGACAGGTGAACTCGTCTCGGCACTGGTGTGGCTGGCCTTCGGAGCCATCGCCATCCCGATCATGCTCGACCGTGTCGACGCGCTCATGCTGCTGTATGCCGCCATCAGCCTCACCCTGGTGCGGATGCTGCCAGTGGCCCTGTCTTTGGTCGGCAGCGGTCTCGACCGCCGGACTGTGCTGTTCGTGGGCTGGTTTGGTCCGAGGGGGCTGGCGTCGCTCGTCTTCGCGTTGCTCGCCTTGGAGGCTCTCGGGCCGGTCGCCGACGAGGCGGTCGCCGTCGTCGCAACAACAGTCCTGCTCAGTGTGCTGGCCCACGGCGTCAGTGCGGCCCCCTTGGCCGCGCGATACGGAAGGACTGCAGCCGCAGCGGGTCCGGAGCCCGGCGGCCCGGTCGATGTCATAGAGCTACGCCCGGGGGCCGCTGCTCGCAGCCGGGTGAGAGGACGAGTCGACGACACCACCCCCGCGGGCCCCGCGGGCCCCGACTGACGAGGCTTCGACCGTGTTCACTCGGAAGGCGGAGACGGCCCTTTGGGTCAGCTGGTCGTAGATCGGCGTGGACCTGAAGGCGTTGGCCGTCAGCATCGCGAGCGCGCAGGCGCCGAGCATGGGCGCCAGGAGGGTCGTGGACGCGGTCATCTCGGTCGCCAGCACGATGCCGGTCACGGGCGCGCGGACGGATGCCGTGAAGAAGGCCGCCATTGCGATCAGTGCCAGGGCGGCCGGCTCGGGCGTCTGGTGTGGCGCCACCAGGTGGCCGACCAGCCCGACGAGCAGGCCGAGGTGCGAACCCAGCACGAGCATCGGTGCGAAGAGGCCGCCCGGGGTGCAGGCGGCATACGAAAGAACTCCGAGGACGAAGCGCAGCACCAGCAGGCCGGTGACGGCGGCAATGGTGCCTTGGCCGAGCAGGGCCTGCTGGGTGAGGTTGTCCCCGCCGCCGACGACCCCGGGGGCGATCCAGCCGAGCGCTCCGACGAGGCTGCCGATCAGGGCGGCACGGGCCACGACCGGCCACCGGCTGGTGTCGGCGACGCGCAGACCCTTCATCACCGCGGCGTTGTAGGCGACACCGAGGAGGCCGCTGGTCACGCCGACGACGATGACCAAGGGGGCCTGGGCCAAGGTCGGGTCCGCCAGGGCAGGCACCCGGAAATCGGCTGCGGCAGAAGGATGCAGGAGGAGGTGCGCACTGGCGAAGCCTGCGGCGGACGCCAGCAGGGTGGCGAGGGTGGTGCGTGGGTCGAACCGCTTCACCAGCTCCTCCAGCACGAAGACCCCACCGGCGATGGGGGCGTTGAATGCGGTCGCGAGACCCGCGGCCGCGCCTGCGGCGACCAGGAGGCGGACATCCGACCGGTTGCGGCGCAGCACGCTGCCCACGATGACGGCGATCGTGCCGCCCATCTGCACCGAGGGCCCCTCCCGCCCGAGCGCGAGGCCCGAGCCGATGGACAGCACACCCCCGACATACTTCACCGGGAGGATGCGGAAGCGCCCCGGCGGCGTGCGCCCCTCGACGACCGCCTCGACTCGTGGGATGCCGCTCCCCTCGGCGTGCGGCTCGACGCGGTGGACCAGCCACGCGGCCGCGCTGGTGGCGGCGGCGCAGCACAGGATGACGAGTGCGAATCCCAGGACCGGGCTGCCGTGGGCCCAGCGCACGAGGTCGATCCGAGCCTGCCCGACGTGCTCGAGCAGGAGACGGAACGTCCCCGCGGTCAGGCCGGTCAGCGCGCCGACGACCGCCGCAGCCGCAGCGAACGCCAGCTGCCCTCCGGGGGTGTCTTGGAGATCGCGGCGGCTCGGTCCACGCGTGCGGAACCGCCGGCCGGTGACGGCCTGGTTCCACAGAGCCCTGGGGCGGCCGCGGCGTCCAGCTCGTCCTCGCTTCATGCACGCATTATGCAATGATTGCTCTATGCAAGAAAATCGCCGAGGCGGCCGTCCCACCTCCGACAGCGGTAGCGGCGGCGCGGAGGAGGACGAGTTCGTCACGGCCTTGCTCACGGCGTCCCGGGCCCTCGTGGGCGTGTCGGCGCGCTCTCTGGCGGACGTCGAGGAGACCGTCACCATCGCCCAGTTCCGCGTGCTCGTGGTGCTGGCGGCACACGGCCAGACCACTCTGGTCCAGCTGGCCGGCCGCCTCGGGGTGAACGCCTCCACCGCGCAGCGCCAGGTCGACCGTCTGGTCCGGGAGGGACTGGTCGACCGGCGGGAGAACGCCAGTGACCGACGTGAGGTCGTGATCGTTACGACCGGCTCCGGGGCTGCCCTGGTCGACGCCGTCACCGCGCGTCGCAGGGAGGCGATCGCCCGGATCGTGCGCGACCTGCCGGGCGCCGACCGGCCAGCACTCATCGCAGCCCTGGAGGCCTTCGCGGCGGCAGCCGACGAGCCCGCCGCCGGCACCGACCAGGCCTATCGCCTCGGCTGGTAGCCAGGTCGTCCGACCTGGCTGTCCGACCTGGCTGTCCGACCTGGCTGTCCGACCTGGCTGTCCGACCTGGCTGTCCGACCTGGCTGTCCGACCTGGCCGGACAGCACGGCTACGCGGTGGTGGCCGAGGTCGACGCGCGGCGCTGGGCCGCGCCAGCGCCCCAGTGGCTCAGGTCGAGCAGCGCGGCGATGGCAACCCAGAACCAGTCCCAACCGCTCAGGCCACCGGCCCGCCAGAGGATGACGTACATCAGGGTCGCGAACGGCAGGAACAGCAGACCGAGCAGCGGCCAGATCCACGAAGTGAAGGCGGCGTTGACCATGGCCGGTCGGGCGATCCAGACGATCAGCAGGGCCAGTCGCGGGAACACGCCGGCCAACAGCACGAACAGGCAGCCCATGGCCTGATCCTCTCCTCGATG
>NZ_JBFRFG010000020.1:0-78640 GCF_052114705.1 Terrabacter sp. 2YAF2 | reverse complement strand
CGATCCGCCGCGCTACCTCCAACGCCGGTAGGCCCTGCTCCAGCAGCCCCAACGCCTGCTGCCGCTGAGCCCAGGAATACGTCCCCGGGATTCCACCCATCGCCTGCCTCCACGCAATCCGTGTTGCGCAGACGATCTGAAGCCAAGCGGGTCCGCTGTTGGGGGAAGTGGGCACTCGAGTGTCGAGTGCTCGGTTCCCGACGAGGTGTGGGCGGGGAAGTGGGCACTCGAGTGTCGAGTGCTCAGTTTCCGACGGGCTCAGGTGGAGTCGCGCACGACGAGGTGGGTGTCGAGGGTGGTGACCCGGGGCGGGGTCTCGCCGGCGAGCAGCCGCAGCAGCGTGTCGGCCATGACGACGCCCATCTCCTGGGCCGGCTGGGCCACGGTCGTCAGCCCGACCTTGCCGCGCGTGGCGTACTTGCTGTTGTCGAAGCCGACGATCGCCACGTCGCCCGGCACGCGCAGCCCCCGCTCCTCCAGGGCGAGCAGCGCACCGCTCGCCATGAGGTCGCTCGCGACGAAGATCGCGTCGACGTCCGGGTAGGAGTCGATGATCGAGAGGGCAGCGCGGATGCCGCCGGCCTCGGTGAAGTCGCCGTGCGCGACGCGGTGGTCGGAGAGACCAGCAGCGCGCAGGGCGTCGCGCCAGCCCTGCTCGCGGTCGACCGAGGCCGGCATGTCCGGCGGGCCGGTGATCGTCGCGATCGCCGTGCGGCCGCGGTCGATGAGGTGCTGGGTGCCGGTGACGGCGCCCAGCCGGTTGTCGACGTCGATGTAGTAGTCGCTGTCCTTGGCCTCGTCACCGATGGGGCGTCCACCGAAGACGACGGGCAGCGATCTGCTGAGCGAGGCGAGGAAGTGGTCGCCGGAGTGGTGCGAGACGACGATGGCGCCGTCGACGTTGCCCCCGAGCAGGTAGCGCCGCGTCTTCTCGGACGGGCTGCTGGGGTGGGTCAGCTGCAGGTTGAGCACGTAGTCGCTGTCGTCGAGCCGGTCGCTGATGCCCTGGACGACGTCGGCGAAGTAGGGGTCGCCGAAGAAGCGGTGCGCGTCCTCGGGCACGACGAGCGCGATCGACATCGTGGCCCGCGCGACGAGCGAGCGGGCGGCCCGGTTGGGCACGTAGTTGAGCTCGGCGATGGCCTTCTCGACGACGGCGAGCACGTCCGGGCTGACCCGCGGCGAGCCGTTGATGACGCGCGAGACCGTGGCCCGGGACACGCCGGCCACCCGGGCGACCTCCTCCAGGGTGGGTCGCCCGACGGGGGTGGCCAGCGTCCCGTCGCTCATGTCGTCGATTCTCCTGCGGATTCGTCGCCGGCACCGCTGGCGTCCGGCTCGGCCCAGGGGGCGGGCAGCCGGCGGGTCGCGATGATCCGGGCGAGGTCGAGTGCGCTCGCCTTGGGGGTGCGCACCTGGGTGTCGTAGTCGACTCGGACGATACCGAAGCGCTTGGCGTATCCCCACGCCCATTCGAAGTTGTCGAGCAGCGACCAGTAGAAGTAGCCGCGCACGGGCACTCCCGCGTCGACCGCGTCGAGGATCGCCCCGAGGTGCGCGCGGACGTATGCCGTCCGGCCGCGGTCGTCGACGAAGCCGTCCTCGTCGGGGGCGTCGTCGAAGGCGGCGCCGTTCTCGGTCACGTGGAGGGCGACGCCGGCCGGCCCGGCATACTCCTCGTGCAGCCGGACGAGCAGGCGGGTCAGGCCCTCGGGCTGGATCTCCCAGTCCATCGCCGTGACGGGCAGGCCGCGCGGGTGGCGGTAGGAGTCGTCCGCGGCAGGGAACGGTGAGCGGGTGAACCGGCCGCCGTTGACGCTGTCGGAGAGTGAGGCGGCGGGCGGCTCGTGGCCGATGGCCTCGCCGTTGTAGTAGTTGACGCCGAGCACGTCGATGGGGGTGGAGATGACCTCGAGGTCACCGTCCATGATGTGGTCCTCGAGTCCCAGGTGACGGACGTCGTCGAGGAGGTCGGCCGGGTAGGCGCCGCGGAAGACCGGATCGAGGAAGATCCGGTTCATCTGCGCGTCGACGCGCCGGGCGGCGTCGACGTCGCGCGGGTCGGACGGGTCGAGCGGGTCGGCCACGGTGAAGTTGAGCGTCAGGCCCAGCTCGAGGGACGCGTCGCGGGCGCGCAGCTCCTGCACGACGCGGCCGTGCGCGAGCATCAGGTGGTGCGCGGCCGCCAGCCCGTCGGCGGGTGACGTGCGCCCCGGCGCGTGCATGCCGGCCGTGTAGCCGAGGAAGGCGGCGCAGAACGGCTCGTTGAGTGTCGTCCAGGTGCGGACCTTGTCGCCCAGCCGGTCGTGGACGGCCAGCGAGTAGTCGACGAAGCGGTCGACCGTCTCGCGCGAGGTCCAGCCGCCCCGGTCCTCGAGGGCTTGGGGCAGGTCCCAGTGGTAGAGCGTCAGCCACGGCGCGATCCCTGCGTCGAGGAGCGAGTCGACGAGCCGCTCGTAGAAGTCGAGCCCCTTCGCGTTGACGGGTCCGCCGTCGGGGCACACCCGGTCCCACGAGGTCGAGAAGCGGTAGGACTGCATCCCGAGCGACTTCATGAGGGCCACGTCGGCGGCATACCGGTGGTAGTGCTCGCACGCGACGTCGCCGGTGTCGCCGTCGACGACGGCACCCTGGGTGTGGCTGAAGGTGTCCCAGATCGAGTCGGTGCGGCCGTCCTCGTGACGGGCCCCCTCGATCTGGTAGGCCGCGGTCGCGACACCGAGGACGAAGTCCTGAGGCACCGGGCGGCTCTGCGCCAGCACGAGATCCGTGGCGGGGACGATGAGGGGCTGGGGGCTACGCGTCTGCGCGGTCATCCCTTGACTGCTCCTTGCATGATGCCGGAGACGAGCTGCTTCCCGGCGAAGACGAACAGGACGATGAGGGGCAGTGCCATGAGCACGACCCCGTTGAGCACGAGGGAGTAGTCGACGAAGTAGGCCGCCTGCAGCTGCTGCAGCGCGACGGGCAGCGTCGGGTTGCCCGGGTCGAGGATGATGAAGGGCCAGAAGAAGTTGGTCCACGTCGCGATGAAGGTGAACAGCCCGAGCATCGCCGCGCCCGGGCGGGCGGCGGGCAGCGCCACGGACCAGAAGGTCCGCAGGGTGGACGCGCCGTCGACGCGCGAGGCCTCGATCAGCTCGTCGGGAAGCGCCTCTTGGAGGTACTGCGTCATCCAGAAGACCCCGAAGGCGCTGACCGCGCTCGGCAGGATGACGGCCCACAGGCTGCCGATCCAGCCGAGCTTGCTCATGACGATGAAGAGCGGCACGATCCCGAGCTGCGTCGGCACGGCCATCGTCGCGATGACGAAGACGAGCAGGCCGTTCCGGCCGCGGAAGCGCAGCTTGGCGAAGGCGAAGCCGGCCATCGCCGAGAAGAGCACGACGAGCACCGAGACCGTGCCGCTGACGAGGATGCTGTTGCCGAGGGCCTTCCAGAACGGGATCGTCGTGACGACGGTGCTGGCGTTCTGGAGGAAGTGCCCGCCGGGGATGAACGAGTACGGGTCCTGCACGATGGCGGCCGAGTCCTTGCTGCCGATGACGAAGGACCACCAGAGCGGGAACGCCGAACCGACGAGCACGACCGCGAGGAAGACGTATGCCGTGGGGCTGGCCTGGGTGCGTCGCACGAGGCGGGCGCCGCGTCGGGGCTTCACGGCGGGGGCGGGGGTCAGGGTCGGGGCGGTCATCGCTGTCCCTTCGAGGCGATCCGGCGGGTGACGAGGAAGTTGACGACCGCGAAGACGACGACGATGAGGAAGAGCATCCAGGCGACCGCGGCCGCGCGGCCGAAGTTCTTCTGCGTCCAGCCGAGCTGGTAGAGGTAGAGGGTCAGCGTCTGCCACTGCCGGTCGGCGCCGCCGAGACCGTACTGGTCGTACATCCGCGGCTCGTCGAAGATCTGCAGGCCGCCGATCGTCGAGGTGATGACGACGAAGATGATGGTCGCGCGCAGCTGCGGGACGGTGATCGAGAAGAAGGTGCGGACGCGTCCGGCGCCGTCGATCATCGCCGCCTCGTAGTAGTCGCGCGGGATGGCCTGCATGGCGGCGAGGAAGATCAGCGCGTTGTAGCCGGTCCACCGGAAGTTGACCATCGTGGCGATGGCGAGGTGGCTCGGCAGGACCTCCTTGTGCCACTGGATGGGGTCGACGCCGACGAGGCCGAGCAGGTGGTTGACGAGTCCGAACTTGTCACCGAAGAGGTCGCTGAAGATGAGGGCGACGGCGACCGGGGCGACGACGTAGGGCAGCAGCACGCCCATGCGCCAGAACGTCCGGGCCCGCAGGCCGCTGTCGAGGGCGGCCGCGATGAGCAGGGCCGCGATGACCTGGGGGACGCTCGAGAGCAGGAAGATGCTGATGGTGTTCTTGAGGGCGTTCCAGAAGTAGGGCTGCGCCAGCACGTCGGTGTAGTTCTTGAGGCCGACGAAGCCGCCCTGGCCGCCGATGAGGCTCCACTTGTGGAGCGAGACCCACGCCGTGTAGAGCAGCGGGAAGAGCCCGACGACGCCGAAGAGGATGAAGAAGGGCGAGACGTACGCGTAGGGCGCGCCCGACTCGTCGAGCTTCGTCAGGCGCCGTCGCCATCTCGACCGCGGCTTCATCGGCGAGCGCTGCACGAACGCCGGGGACTCGGAGGGGTCCGGGTGCGTCGTGCGGGTGGGGGACTGAACGGTCATGGCAGTTCCGATGGTCGGGGGGACGGCTCGGTGCGGGGCGGGGGTGCACCGGGCCGTCCCCGGGTCAGCTGGGTCGGCGGTCAGGTCAGCCGATGGCCTTGACGTCGCCCACCCACTTGTCCCACGAGTCCTGCGGAGAGGTGCCCTGCTCGACGCGGGTCAGCGCCTGCTGCATCGCGTCGTTGATGGCGAAGTAGTGGGTGCCCTTGTACGGCGTCATCGTGACGGCCTTTGCGCGGTCGGCGAAGATCTGGCCGGTCGGGGCGTCATTGAAGGACGCGACCTTGAAGGAGAGCAGGTCGGGGCTCTCGAGGGCCTGCTTCTGGCTCGGGAAGGTGCCGACCTTCTTGAAGGCCTTGACCTGCTGCTCGGGGGCGGTGAGCCATGCGGCGAGCTCCCGGGCCTCCTTCGGGTGGGCGCTCTGCTTCGGCACGGTCAGGTACGAGCCGCCCCAGTTGCCGCCGCCGCCCGGGAAGGTGTTGGCGACGTCCCAGCCCTTGACGCCCTTGGCGTTGCCCTCGATGACGCCGACCATCCAGCCGGGGCAGAGCATCGTCGCGAAGCCGTCCTTCTGGAAGCTGGCCGTCCAGTCGTCGCCCCACTGCTGCAGCTTGGCGGACAGGCCGTCGGTGATGCCGGCCTGGACGACCTGGTCGTAGACCTTCTTGACCTGGGCGTTGTCGGTGGCGGTGATCGAGTCGTCGCTCGGGTTCTCGTAGGCGGCGGGGATCTGGTTGACCATGCCCTGGTAGGTGGCGCCGATGCTGTCGAAGAACGGGACCTTGGACTTGGCCTTGAACTGCTTGCCGGCGGCGAAGTAGCTCTCCCACGTGTTGCCGAAGAGCTTGGCGACCGACTCGCGGTCGCTCGGCAGGCCCGCAGCCTTGAAGAGGTCGCTGCGGTAGCAGATGGCCTCAGGCCCGGAGTCCGTGCCGTAGCCGATGAGGTGGCCGTCGGAGTCGGTGGCGGCCTTGGCCTTCCAGTCGAGCCAGCGGCCCTGGACATCGGCGGAGTTGAGGTCGTTGAACTTGTCGGAGTACTGGAGCATCTCGGGGAGCCAGTCGACCTCGACGGCCTCGACGTCGGCCATACCGCTGCCGGCGGAGAGCCGGGTGAAGAAGTTGTCACGGGCCTCGTTTGAGGTCGCGGCCTTCTTGTGGGTCACCTTGATGTTCGGGTGCGACTTCTCGAACTCGGGGATGAGCTCCTCGTAGCCGAACTGGTTGAAGGTGGCGAGGGTCAGGGTGACGGGCCCGCTCGCACCGCCGGTGCTGCCGGCCTGCGTGGCGGCCCCCTCGGTGCTGGAGCCGGAGCTGCAGGCGGTGAGGGCCATCAGCCCGACGGTGAGGCTGGCGAGAACGGCATGGCGCGAGCGCAGGGTCGGTGCGCCGATCCGGGTGGAACGGGATGTCATGGAGAGCTCCTTTGGTCTCATCCCCAGTGTGGGTGTGGGAGCGCTCTCCGTCGTGAAACGCGGCCGTGAGAGCGCTCTCACGAGGAGGATGGCGGCTCGCGACGGGAGCGGTCAAGTGCCGTGACCATTCCGTGACCTGAACGCCGGGCTCGATCACCGCTAGCGTGGAGGTCCCGGCACTTGCCCGGGCCCTGGCACCTGCGGGAGGCTCCATGACCGTCCACGACGTCGTCGCCATCGGTCGGGTGGGTGTCGACCTCTACCCGCTCCAGCACGGTGTGACGCTCGACGAGGTGCGCAGCTTCGAGAAGTTCCTCGGCGGCAGCGCAGCGAACGTCACCGTCGCCGCCGCGCGTCACGGCAGGCGGGCGGCCCTCGTCAGCGCTGCGGCCGCCGACCCCTTCGGACGCTTCGTCCACCGTCAGCTGCTCCAGCTCGGTGTCGACGACGCCTACGTGCAGACGATCACCGGTGGCCCGCCCACGCCGGTGACCTTCTGTGAGATCTTCCCGCCCGACCACTTCCCGGCCTGGTCCTACCGCTACCCGACCGCGCCGGACCTGCTCATCACCCCGGAATCCCTTCCGCTGCAGGCGATCCGAGAGGCGCGCGTCTACTGGTCGACGCTGACCGGGCTCAGCCAGGAGCCGAGCCGAGCCGCCCATCTCGCCGCTTGGGAGGAGCGCGGGCGGGCGGCGCTGACGGTGCTCGACCTCGACTACCAGCCTGCTTTCTGGAGCGGCCGCGGCGCGGCCCACGACCAGGCCCGCGAGGCGTTGCGCCACACCACCGTCGCCATCGGCAACGTCGAGGAGTGCGCCGTCGCCACCGGCCACGCCGACCCCCAACGCGCGGCGCGGGCGCTGCTCGACCTGGGCGTCGAGCTCGCCGTCGTCACCCAGGGGTCTCGTGGAGCGCTGGCCATGACGCCGAGCGAGCTGGTCAGCGTCCCGGCCTTCCCCGTGCAGGTCGTCAACGGGCTCGGCGCCGGGGACGCCTTCGGTGGGGCGCTCGTCCACGCGCTCCTCGAGGGCTGGGACCTCGAGCGCATCCTGCACTTCGCCACGGTGGCCGGGGCCCTGGTGGCGGGCCGGCTCGCCGGGTCACCGGCGATGCCCACCACGGCCGAGGTGCAGGAGCTGCTGTCGGACGTCGAGGTCGCCGACGAGGCGCGGTGAGCTCCCGGCCGGAAACGAGAAAACCCGCCCCCGCTGGTCACGTCGCCGAACTCGACCAGCGGGAGCGGGTGCCCTTTGACTCGATGACCGACAGGGGAGGAGATCACCGAGTCGCACAGGAGCAACTCACGAGATCGACTATGGGCGCCCGACCTTAAAGGAGACTGGGAAAGCCGTAGCAGTTGGCCCAGACCTCTCGCTGTCCGTGGTGGACGATCAGGGACCAACCCCCATGTTCCGTGCGAAAGGGACGTGACGGCATACGCCAAGGCCCTCAGCGGGCGCCGATGACCATCCAGTCGTCGCGACGCGCCCGCCAGCCGAGCACGACCCCGCGGATCGCCATGAAGGCGGTGAACGCGACCCACAGCACGACGACGTCTCGGGTCGCGGAGCCGCTCGGTCCGGCCGCACGCACGGCGAGGATGACCGGGAGGTAGGCGACCAGGGTGGCGACCTGGCCCCCGGCCAGCCACCGGCCGTCGCCGGCGCCGATGAGAACCCCGTCGAGGACGAAGACGTAGCCCGCCACGGCCTGGCCGAGGCCGACGACGACCAGGGCCGCACCGAGCGTCTCCTGAACTGCCGGGTCGGGCGTGAAGAGCGGCGGGAGGACCGTGTGCAGGGCCGCGATGACGAGCCCGAGGGCGAGCCCTCCCCAGACGCCCCAGCGCACCATCGTCCCCATGGCGAGCCGGACGCCCGCGCGGTCGCCGCCGCCGAGCGCCCGCCCCGTGATGGCCTGGGCGGCGATGGCGAGCGCGTCGAGCGCAAAGGCGAGGAACGACCAGACGGTCATCGCCACCTGGTGGGCTGCGAGTGGCACGTCGCCCAGGGAGGCCGCGACCCACGTCGTGACGAGCAGCGTGGCGCGCAGGGCGAGGGTGCGGACCAGCAGGGGTATGCCGGTTCGCCCGGCCGCGAGGACCCGTGCGGGATGTGGGCGCAACCGGGCGTGCCGGGCCCGCGCCTTGACGAGCAGCACGGTGACGAGCGCGACCCCCATCCCGGTCTGCGCGATGACGGTGCCCCACGCGGATCCTGCGATGCCCCAGTGCAACCCGTAGACGAAGACGAGGTTGAGCGCGATGTTCGCGCTGAAGCCGACGACCGAGGCGACCAGTGGCGTCGTCGTGTCCTGCAGGCCCCGGAGGACGCCGGTGACGGCGAGGATGGCGAGCATGGCCGGGATGCCCAGCGCGGAGATGCGCAGGTAGGTCGTCGCCTGCTCGAGCACGGCAGGGGAGGCGCCGAAAATCGCACTGATCGGGCCGGCCCAGACGGCGACGACAGCAGCCGTGCCGGCGCCGAGCCCGAGCGCGAGCCACAGCCCGTCGATGCCGGCGCTCACCGCGGAGCGCTCGTCACCGGCGCCGAGGTGGCGGGCGACCACGCTCGTCGTGCCGTAGGCGAGGAAGACGAAGACGCCGGCGGCCGTGACGAGCGCGGCGCTCGCGACCCCGAGGCCGGCGAGCTCGGCCGTGCCGAGATGGCCGATGATCGCGGAGTCGGCGAGCAGGAAGAGCGGCTCGGCGATGAGGGCCAGGAAGGCCGGGAAGGCGAGACGGACGATCTCGCGGCGATGGCTCCCAGCGGCCGGGGCGACGCGGCTCACGACGGCTGACCGAGGTGCTTGAGCGCCTCACGCCGCGAGAGCCCCGACAGGGCGGGGTGCCCGGTGACGAAGGCCCGCACCCAGTCGGGGTCGGTGCGCGCATGGTCGCGCAGCGCCCAGCCGATCGCCTTGCGGCTGAAGAAGTCCGGGTCGTCGATGTTCGGCTCGATGACGTCGGTCAGGAGCGACTGGTCGAGGCGATCGCGCGCGCCGACCTGGCAGATGATCGCGGCCCGGCGCACCCAGAGCGAGTCCGAGCCGGCCCAGTCCCGCAGGCGCAGCCCCTCGACCGTCGGGTGGGTGAGCACCGTGTCGCGCACCAGGTGCGTCGCGATGTCGTCCACGACGTCCCACCAGGCGCCGGCCCGGATCAGGCTCTCCCACAACGGCATCGCGTCGCTGTCGACCCACCTGCGATAGGGACGGTGACGCGCGAGGGCGATGGCGGCATACCAGTGCTCCCGGTGGGTGGCCCCGTCCCAGAGGGCGCGGATCGTCGCCTCCCACTGCGCTCGCGACGCCATGGCGAGACCGGGGTCCCGCAGCAGGGGGCCAAGGAGCGCCTTGAGCTGCGGTGAGGTCAGTCCCAGGAAGGGCATGGCTGACCTCATGTAGCGCTGCTGCCCGGCCGCGCGCTCGGCGTCGGCGTGCTCCGCGAGCGTGGCGGTCACGGCGGCGACGAGGTCGCTGTGCACCCCCGGCTCGGACATGGGTGCCAAGGTAGCGCCGTGCCGGGGCAGGCGCGGACGCGGCTCACCCCTTGCGGGCTCGGCCGAGGTAGCCGAAGACCCACGGCCGCATGACCTTGGGCGACGGCGCGTAGGCACACTCGATCGTCTCGATGACGAGGCCGGACTCCTCGATGAGCCGGTCGATCGGCCGCGTCAGGTGGCAGCCGTCGAAGGCCTTCTTCTGGACGGGCTCGAGGAGGCGCTGCCAGCGCTGCACGTGCGGCTCGGGGGCGAGGCCGTGCTCGAGGAAGTGCAGGGCACCGCCGGGACGCAGCACGCGCCGGACCTCGGCGAGTGCCCGGTGGACGTCGGGGATCGTGCACAGGGTGAACGTCGCGAGGACGGCGTCGGCGCTCTCGTCCGCCAGGCTGAGCCACTGGCCGTCGAGGTCGCCGCGGACGATGGGGACGGGGCTGAGTGTGCGGCGGTCGGCGCCGAGCTGCCAGGCGACGTCGGAGGGCTCGACCGCGATGACGCGGGTGACCTCCGGCGGGTAGAGGCCGATGTTGTGCCCGCTGCCGAAGCCGAGCTCGACGACCTCGCCGCGCAGGCCCTCGCAGGCGCGAGCGCGGAGATCACGGAGCTTCTCGTCCTGGCAGCCGAACGCGACGAGCCGCGGGGTGACCTCGGTGGTCCAGATGCCCATCGCTCAGCCGGTGCGGTTCACGCCGGGGTGCCGAAACGCACGGCGTTGCGCTCGCGCGCCCGCTGGCGCTCGACCTCGCGGTCCTTGGGCGGGGCCGTGGTCGTCAGGTGGTCGAGCAGGTGCTGCGTCGCGTGCGCGACCGCCTCGACGGCCTCGTCGAACGCGGCCTGGTTGGCCTGGCTGGGCTTGGTGCTGCCGCTGACCTTGCGGACGTACTGCAGCGCGGCGGCACGCACCTCGTCCGAGGTGGCAGCAGGCTCGAAGTTGTGGAGCTGTCGGATGTTGCGGCACATGTCTCGACTGTATGTCGCCACCTCGACGGGCGGCGCGTATGCGGACGGTCGCCGTCCCGCGGTCGGGCGCGGTGACGTCGGGCGCGGTGAGAGGGTGGGCCGATGGAGGTCCTCGTCCTGCCCACTGCCGCCGATGTCGCCCGTCGGGCGGCCGGCATCGTCATCGCCGGCCTCGGCGCCGCCCGTCGTGCCGAGCCCGTGATCGGGCTCGCGACCGGGTCGTCACCGCTGGGGCTCTACGCCGAGCTCGCCGCGGCGGTGCGGGCCGGGAGTCTCGACCTCGATCGCGCCCGCGGCTTCGCGCTCGACGAGTACGTCGGGCTGCCGGTGGGTCACCCGCAGTCCTACCGCGAGGTGCTGCTGCGCGAGGTCTGCGCACCCCTGGGCCTCCCGCCCGACCGTCTTCGGGTGCCGGACGGCTCCGGCCGGGACGAGGAGGCGCTCGTCGCCGGTGCAACCGAGTACGAGCGACTGCTCGCCGCGGCTGGTGGTGTCGACGTGCAGATCCTCGGCATCGGGGCCAACGGCCACCTCGGCTTCAACGAGCCGGGGTCGGCGCTGTCGTCGAGAACCCGGGTCAAGCGGCTGTCGGACCGCACCCGGCACGACAACGCCCGTTTCTTCGACGGGATCGAGGACGTGCCGACCCATTGCGTCACGCAGGGGCTCGGCACCGTGCTCGACGCGCGCCGACTCGTCCTCGTGGCGTCCGGCCCGGGCAAGGCGTCGGCCGTCGCGGCTGCGCTCGAGGGTCCGCTGTCGGCCTCGTGCCCGGCATCGGTGCTCCAGTGGCACGCCGATGCGACCGTCGTGCTCGACGAGGCAGCAGCCTCGGGCCTGCGCAACCGGGACTACTACGACGCATCGGCGGCGGGCCTGTAGGACCCGGCCACACGGCATACGTCGTCCACCGGCGTGTCGCACGGGGTTGTGGACGACGCACAGGGGTCGGGAACTTTTTCTCCACAGCCCGTGGACAGGCATTTGCGCAGGTCACTGAGCGCGGCGAGGTGCTGTCGGCGGCACGCACCCACACCTGTCCACACACCTTGTCCACAGCTGTTGACGGCGTGTCGAGCACGCCGTCCACCGGTTGTCCACAGGAGACGGCATTCGCGGGCCTCCCGGATTGGTGCCCGCTCGATGGCGCGCCTACGGTGGGGCGGGTGCTCCCAGAAGCACTGTCAGAACCGCGTTGTTCACTGGGGTGAACCAGGTTGCACCCATGTCATTCATCACTCAGGGGAAGGGGAGCCCGTGTCGCTCGCCGAGTTGAGCACGAGCGCCTTCGCGTCGTCGTCGGCCCGTGACGGTGGACCTCCGGACGACCGGCTCCCGCCGCAGGACGTCGGCGCGGAGCAGTCCGTGCTCGGCGGCATGCTCCTGTCCAAGGACGCGATCGCCGACTGCGTCGAGCAGCTCAAGGGCACCGACTTCTACCGTCCCGCGCACGAGCTGATCTACGACGCGATCCTCGACCTCTACGGCCGCGGCGAGCCCGCCGACGCCATCACCGTCAGCGACGAGCTGACCAAGCGCGGCGACCTCGGCCGCGTCGGCGGCCAGGCCTACCTCCACCAGCTCATCGCCTCGGTGCCCACCGCGGCCAACGCCGGCTACTACGCGCAGATCGTCGGCGAGCGCGCCGTGCTGCGCCGCCTCGTCGAGGCCGGCACCCGCATCGTCCAGCTCGGCTACGCCCAGGGCGGCGGCGACGTCGAGGACATCGTCAACGCCGCACAGGCCGAGGTCTACGCCGTCGCCGACAAGCGCGGCGGCGAGGACTACCACGCCATCGGCGACGTCATCGAGGCCACGGTCGACGAGATCGAGGTCGCCTCGGGCCGGTCCGGTGAGATGACCGGTGTGCCGACCGGGTTCACCGACTTCGACGCCCTGACCAACGGCCTGCACCCCGGCCAGATGATCGTCATCGCCGCCAGGCCGGCAATGGGAAAATCGACCATAGGCCTAGATATAGTGCGTTCGGCCGCGATCAAGCACAAGATGGCGGCCGTCGTCTTCTCGCTCGAGATGAGCCGCACCGAGATCACGATGCGTCTGCTGTCGGCCGAGGCCGGCATCCAGCTGCAGCACATGCGCAAGGGCACGATGCGCGAGGAGGACTGGACCCGCCTCGCCTCCACGATGGGTCGGGTCTCCGACGCCCCGCTCTTCATCGACGACTCGCCCAACATGTCGCTCATGGAGATCCGGGCCAAGTGCCGCCGGCTCAAGCAGCGCGAGAACCTCAAGCTCGTCGTCATCGACTACCTCCAGCTCATGAGCTCGGGAAAGCGCGTCGAGTCGCGCCAGCAGGAGGTCTCGGAGTTCTCGCGTGCGCTCAAGCTGCTGGCGAAGGAGCTCGAGGTCCCGGTCATCGCGATCTCGCAGCTGAACCGTGGCCCGGAGCAGCGCACCGACAAGAAGCCCGCCATGAGCGACCTGAGAGAATCGGGATCAATCGAGCAGGATGCCGACATGGTGATCCTGCTCCACCGCGAGGCGGCCTACGAGAAGGACTCCCCCCGAGAGGGCGAGGCCGACCTCATCGTGGCCAAGCACCGAAACGGTCCCACCGACACGATCGTCGTCGCCTTCCAGGGCCACTTCAGCCGCTTCACGAACATGGCCAACAACTTCTGACGTCCGCACCGACCGTCGAGGAGAAGATCGAGGCGTGATCCTTCCGGAGGTCCGCGATCCCCGCTTCGTCACGATCCGGCGGGGCGGGGTCCTCACGGACGCCGACCACCAGCTCCTCGCGCTCTGGGCGGCGTCGTGCGCGGAACACGTGCTCCACCTCTTCGAGTCGGCCCGTCCGGACGACCCCCGCCCCCGCCACGCCATCGAGCACGCCCGGGCCTGGGTGCGCGGCGACGTCCCGATGATGACGTCGCGCGCCGCCGGCGGCCACGCCATGGGAGCGGCCCGCGACCTGCGTGGTGCCCCGAGGTTCGCGGCATACGCTGCCGGTCAGGCCGCGTGCGTCGCCCACGTCGCCGCGCACGAGCTGGGAGCGGCCGCCTACGCCATCAAGGCTGCTCGAGCTGCCGCGGCGGTCGACGAGAGTGGTTCCGCCGGCCGAGCCGAGTGCGCGTGGCAGCACGAGCAGCTCCCGCCGGCCATCCGCGAGCTCGTCCTCGACGACGAGCGGCTGCGCAACGACATCTGCTGGTCGGTGTTCGTCACCTGACCGGCCGCCGGCTCAGCCGGCCGCAGTGGTGCGCCGGATGTCGGTCCAGCCCGTCCATCCGCGCTCCTCGAGCAGCTCGAGCAGGCGTGCCGCGCACGCGAAGGACTGGAGGAACGTCGCATCGAGCAGCTCGACGAGCTCGGCGCTGACGGGGTGCTCGTCCTCCATCCCCTCGCCCTCCGCGGCCGCCGCCTCGATGAAGGCGGCCACCCGGTCGGCCAGCTCGGGCAGGCGTGGATCGTCCGGACCGCAGTCGACGAGGTCGCCGATGTCGAGGTAGAGCCGGCGCAGCGGCTCGTGCTCGATCTGCATCTGCTTGATCTCCATCAGCGCGGCGACCGCGTCGGGCATCTGCGCGCTGATGAGGATCCAGCTGTCGCGCTCGACCTCGATGAGCCGCTCCGGGAAGCCGAGCTCCCGCATCCGCTCGACGTAGGCGACCGCCTCGGGAGGCAGCGCCAGGCTGTCGCCGGCCGCGAGCTTGGCGATCCGCTCCCGGTGTCGTTGGCGCTCCCGGATCTCGGCGCGCAGGCGGCGGTCGATGTCCTCGACCGCCGCCGCGAACTCCTCGTCGCCCGCCGCGAGCAGCTCACTGACCCGTGACAGCGGTACGCCGGCGTCGGCGAGGATCCGGATCCGGACGAGCTGGACGACGGCGGCCGCGTCGTAGCGCCGGTAGCCGGAGCGGTCGCGCTCGGGCTCGGGCAGCAACCCCTTGGCGTGGTAGTGCCGTACCGCGCGCACGGTCACCCCGGCGTATGCCGCGAGCTGGCTGATCGTGAGCATGCCGGCATTCTCCCGTGGTCACACGAACGTGCGGTGGTAGGTGCGCATGGCGAGGGCATACGCAACCAGCAGCAGGCCGACGCACCAGCCGAGGGCGACCCACCCGTCCGTGCCGACGGGCTGCCCGGCGAACAGGGCGCGGATGGTGTTGACGATCGAGGTCACCGGCTGGTGCTCGGCGAACCACCGCACCGGTCCCGGCATGCCGGAGGTGGGCACGAACGCGGAGCTGAGGAAGGGCAGGAAGATCAGCGGGTAGGAGAACCCGCTCACCCCGTCGACCGTCTTGGCCGTCAGGCCGGGGATCACGGCCAGCCAGGTCATCCCGAGGGTGAAGAGCACCATGATCCCGAGGACCGTGAGCCAGGCGAGCACACCGGCGCCCGTGCGGAAGCCCATCGCCAGGGCGACGAGCACGACGAGCAGCAGGGAGATGACGTTGGCGACGAGCGAGGTCAGGACGTGGCTCCACAGCAACGAGGAGCGGGCGATCGGCATCGACTGGAACCGCTCGAAGATCCCACCCGAGACGTCGGTGAAGAGCCGGAAGGCGGTGTAGGCGACCCCCGAGGCGACGGTGATGAGCAGGATGCCGGGCAGCAGGTAGTCGACGTAGGACGCGCCACCGACGTCGATCGCGCCGCCGAAGACGTAGACGAAGAGCAGCAGCATGGCGATCGGCGTGACGGCCGTGGTGATGATCGTGTCGGGGCTGCGCAGGATGTGGCGCAGCGAGCGCTTGGTCAGGGTGGTGGTGTCGTTGAAGGCGTAGGTGGTCATGTCCGGTCCTCAGTGGTGGGTGTCAGAGTGGGTGTCGTGGCCGACGATGGCGAGGAAGATCTCCTCGAGGGTCGGCTGCTTCTCGACGTACTCGATCTCCGTGGGCGGGAGCAGGGCCTTGAGCTCGGCGAGCGTGCCGTCGGCGATGATCCGGCCCTCGTGGAGGATCGCGATCCGGTCGGCGAGGTGCTCGGCCTCGTCGAGGTACTGCGTCGTGAGCAGCACCGTCGTGCCCTGTCCCGCGAGCGCCTGGACGGTCCTCCACACCTCGAGGCGGGACTGGGGGTCGAGCCCCGTCGTCGGTTCGTCGAGGAACAGCACGGGAGGGTCGCCGATGAGGCTCATCGCGATGTCGAGGCGGCGGCGCATGCCCCCGGAGTAGGTCCCCGCACGTTGCCCGCCCGCGTCGGCCAGTGCGAATCGCGCGAGCAGCTCGTCGGCGATCCGACCGGGGTCCGGGAGACGTCGCAGCTGGGCGACGAGCACGAGGTTCTCCCGCCCGGTGAGGATCTCGTCGACGGCGGCGAACTGCCCGGTCAGGCTGATGGACCGGCGGACCCGCGCCGGCGCGGTGCCGACGTCGTGGCCGTTGACCGAGGCCGTTCCGCCGTCGGCCCGCAGCAGTGTGGACAGGATCCGCACCACCGTCGTCTTGCCGGCGCCGTTGGAGCCGAGCAGGGCGTAGATGGTGCCGGACGGGACGCTCAGGTCGACGCCCGTGAGCACCGCGTGGTCGCCGTAGGACTTGGTGAGTCCGCTGATCTCGATGGCGTGTTCAGTGGTCATGCCCCAAGGCTGCAACCCTGACCTTGCGTCAAGGTCAAGCCCCGATCGCCGAGGGCTTCACGACGGTGCAGCGGGTCGCTCAGTTCGCCTCGTCGAGGATGCGCTGGCGCACCGCACGCAGCGCGGTGGCGACGGCCACCGGCACGCGCTCCGGGGCGGTGAGCCAGTCCACGACCGCGCTGTCGTCACGCGTCACCCCGACCCGCTCGTCGGCGATCGCCGCGGCCAGGAGGGCTCCGGTGCGGGGTACCGGGAGGGTGTCGCCGAGCGCCTCGTCCGCCCAGACGTCAGCCGACCGCAGCAGGTCGTCGTCGACGTGACGGCGGCGCGTCCCCGCCAGGGCGAGCGCGGCCGCCGGGAGGGAGCCCGCGGACTCCTCGCCCGCCACGGACCTCACCTCCGCCACGAGGGCGTCGAGGTGGATCTCGAGCAGCCAGGACGGCATGCCGCGCGCCGCGAGGACGCGGGCGAGCCACTCGACCTGGTGGACGGCCCGGTCCTCGGTGAGGGCGGCGAGGGAGATGAGCCACGCCGAGTCCGTCGTCGCGAACCGTGAGCCGCGCGCGCCGTAGCGGGCGCCGTAGTACGGCATCGCGTTGATCGACCCCTGCGCGGCCCGGACCGCGGCGCGCAGCAGGGTGGCGTCGGTCGTGATCTCGTAGCCGCCCGAGGCCGGGTTGACGACCCCGGCATCCACCGCCTGGCCGGAGTCGCGCCGGATGAGGCCGGCGGCAACGTGACTGCGTGCCTCCGCGACGAGGTCGGCGATCTGGCCGGCGTCGGAGCCCGGCACCACCTGACCCGTGACGGCGGCGCGCAGGGTCCGCGTGTCGGTCGACCCGGTGGCGACGACGAGCCGCTCGATCCCCACGACTGCAGCCACGACGGCCGGGTCCTCGAGGGGGCCTGTCACGGCCCGGTCCGCATGGGTGAGGAGGAGCTCGTGCACGACGTCGGCACCGGGTGGCGTGGTCATGGCGTGCATTCTCGCGTGGGTCAGGACGTCTGCTCCCCGCTGTCCGTCGTGCTGGCCTTCCTCTTCGGCCACACGCTCTCGAGCCGTCCCCTGCTGCGCAGCGGTCTGGCCCTCGGTGCGGCGCTGCGGCTCGTCCCCGGCGCCATGAACGCCGGTCTGGTCAATGCGGTGTTCTGGGTCGGCATGTCGATCTCGCTCGTCGCGGCCTTCTTTGCGGCCTATCCGGTGAATCGCTACCTACTGGCCCGCGGCAGAGGGCACGCCCTGAGGCACGAGCAACACGGCGGGAGCGGACCGGTCATCGGCGCACGGCGGTTCATCCCGGTGCTGCCGACGTCGGCGCTCGCGGCTGCCATCGCCGCCTTCGTGGTCGGCGGCTTCGTCGTGGCGGTGGCGGACGGCCTCGCGTCCCCCATGGCGCCGCCGGCGCACACCACCACGAGCACCCGCTGACTGGTTGCTCGGACCACTGCCCGCGGCCTCGCGCGGGCACAGTGGGGTCATGAGGACCCGCGACGACGTCAGCCACGGCGCTGCGCCGGTGGTGCTCGACCTGCCCTTCCGTGGGAGCTGGCTGGCACGCAACAGCCCGGCGAGGCGTGTCCCCAGCCATGGGACACACCTCTTCGGCACGACGTACGCCATCGACTTCGTCGCCGTCGACGAGCGCGGGCTGCCGGCACCGCGGACGTGGCGTACCGCGTTGTCGGTGGAGGCGCCGGCGCTCTTCCGTGGCTTCGGCCAGCCGGTGCTCGCGCCAGTGCCCGGACGGGTGGTCATCGCTCACGACGGCGAGGTCGACCATGTCGCGCGGCGCTCGCAGCTCACCCTCGTGGCGTATGCCGTGGGTCAGCGCAGGCGCGTCCGCGGCGGTCCGGGCGCGATCGCCGGCAACCATGTCGTGGTCGCCCTCGGGCCGGCCGGACCGTTCGTCCTCGTTGCGCACCTGCGGCAGGGCTCGGTGCGGGTCGTCCCCGGCGAAGCGGTGGCTGCGGGGGACGTGCTGGGCGCGTGCGGCAACTCCGGCAACAGCACCCAGCCGCACATCCACGTCCAGGTGACGGACTCGGTGGACTGGCCGTCGGCGCGAGGCCTCCCGATGCTCTTCCGTCGCGAGTCGGGCGGCGAGGCCTGGATGCCCCGTGAGTCCGAGATCGTCGTCGTGCCCTGAGGCGAACCGCCAGACTCCTGCGCGCCAAGGACGCCGAACGTCCGGGATCGGCCCTACGCTGCCGATGCCGGCGACGACAGCGGCGAGGGCCGGGGGCGATCCGACTCCGAGGGAAGGGGACCGTGATGAGCGACGCGAGCCACGACGACCGGACGGGCGTCCGCTTCGAGCGGGTCCGGATGACGGGGGCGATCTTCGATGACGTCCACCTCGACGGGGCCAGGCTCCACGACGTCGACCTCCGCGGCGCCTCGCTGCGCATGGTCGACCTCCGCGGCCTGCGGGCCCGGGACGTCTGGCTCGAGGACGTCGACATCACCGGCGACGTCGAGAACGTCCGCATCAACGGCGTCGACATCGCCCCGCTCATCGAGGCCGAGCTCGACCGGCGCGACCCCGACCGGCCGAAGATGCGACCGAGCGACGCCGCCGGCTACCGCGAGGCATGGGACGTCCTCGAGCGGCGCTGGGCCGGGACCGTCGAGCGTGCCCGCACGCTTCCGCCCGACCGGCTGCACGAGCGGGTCGACGGGGAGTGGTCGTTCATCGAGACGCTGCGCCACCTCGTCTTCGCCACCGACGCCTGGGTGTGCCGGGCGCTCCTCGGTGACCCCGAGCCGTGGGACGCGCTCGACCTGCCTCACGACGACATGCCCGACAGCCCGCCCGTGCCTCGTGACCGCGACGCCCGCCCGTCGCTCGACGAGGTGCTCGCGCTGCGCGCCGACCGGATGGCCACCGTGCGCCGCGTCGTCGACGGTCTCACCGACGAGCGCCTCGCCGAGGAGACCGCGCCCGTCCTCGAGCCGGGCTACCCCGAGCCCGAGTCGTATGCCGTGAGCCGGGTCCTGCGCACCGTCCTCAGCGAGGAGTGGCACCACCGGCTGTATGCCGAGCGCGACCTCGACGCCCTCGCGGCCGGGCACGGCGAGCGGGTCGTTCCGTCGCCCTGACCGCCGCGCCGGGCGAGGTCACAGCAGGCTCCCGGCTGGTTCCCATCCGAGGTTCCTACGCTGGCCCATCACATGCGCGTGCAGGTGCCGGCAGCGGTCGGTCCCGCCGATCGTCAGGAGGTTCCCGTGGCTGATCTCGGATGGCCGGAGCTCGCCATCATCGCGCTCGCCGTCGTGCTCCTCTTCGGCTGGAAGCGCATGCCCGACATGGCGCGTAGCCTCGGGCGCTCAGCCCGCATCTTCAAGTCCGAGATGGACCAGATGCGCACCACGCCCGACTCCGGTGCGGACAGCGGCCGCACCCCTGGTGCCGACACAGAGCGGGACGCCGGTCACGACGCCCGGAGCGACATCGGGCACGACACGGGCTACATCACCGTCCACGACGCCGTGCACCAGGCCGACGCCCGGGTGGCTGCCGCTGACGCCGAGGTCGCCCGGCTGCGCGCCGAGCTCCTGCGACGCAAGCACGCGAACGGCTCGCACTAGCTGGCGGCTCCCGCTCGCTCGCGACGGGACGTCGTCGAGACGCCCGGCACCGCTCACGTGACCGCTGCGCCGGACGGCATACGCGACCTCGCCGTCAGGCGACGGTGTGGATCGGGTCGGTGGGCAGCTTGCGCACCTTGGCGCGCCGACGACGGCGCTCGGGGATCATCGAGCGCATCTCCTCCAGGCGGCCGAAGCACAGCAGGCGGTCCTCGGCCTCGAGCACGACGCGGCGGCGCGGGTTCGGGATGACGCTGGCGCCGCGGTGCAGGGTCAGCACCTGCAGGTCGCGCTCCTCGAGACCGGAGTCGCCGATCGTCTTGCCGATGATGTCAGCGCCGGCGTGGACGACGAGCTCGGCGACCCCGTATCCCGTTGACACCGTGAGGCGCTGGCGCACGTCGATCTCGGGGAAGGCGACCTGGCCGGCGATGTGGTCGATGATCGCGCCGGCCACGTCGAGCTTCGTCGCGGCCTCGATGCCCTCGAGCCCGGGGGAGGAGTTGACCTCCATGACGAGCGGGCCGTCGTTGCCCTCGAGCATGTCGACGCCGGCGACCCGCAGGCCCATGATCTGCGCCGAGCGGACCGCGGCCTGCTCGTACTCCGGAGTCAGCTCGACCGGCTCGACGGTGCCGCCGCGGTGCACGTTGGAGCGGAACTCCTCGCCCTTGGCGCGGCGGCGCATCGCGGCGACGACCCGGTCGCCGACGACGAGCGCGCGGATGTCGCGTCCCCGGCTCTCGCTGATGAAGCTCTGGATGAGGACGTTCTGGTTCGTGCTGTGCAGCGTCTCGATGATCGCCTCGGCGATCTTGATGTCGGGCGCGAGGATGACGCCGATGCCCTGCGTGCCCTCGAGCAGCTTGATGACGACGGGCGCGCCGCCGACGCGCTCGATGGCGGGCATGACGTCGGCGCGGTTGCGTACGAACGTCGTTGCCGGCATGCCGATCTGGTGGCGGGAGAGGATCTGCGCGGCCCGGAGCTTGTCGCGGGCGTTGGCGATGCCGTTGGCGGTGTTCGGCGTGTAGACGTCCATCTGCTCGAACTGTCGGACGACGGCCGTGCCGAAGTAGGTGATTGAGCTGCCGATGCGCGGCAGGATCGCGTCGTAGTCGGACAGCGGACTGCCGCGGAACTGCAGGTCCGGCTCCGGCCCCGAGAGGTCGATGGCGAAGCGGAGCGTGTTGAGCACCCGCACCTGGTGTCCGCGGTCGAGCGCTGCGGTGCGCAGGCGCTGCGTCGAGTAGGCACGCGGCGCGCGGGAGAGGATCGCGAGTTTCATGCAGGGTCCTGCCAAGATGGGCGGGTGTCTGGGCCGGCCTATTCAAGCACTCCCGTCGGGTGGAGGGAGTGGGTCTCCCTGCCCGGCGTCGGCCTGCCGTGGCTCAAGGCCAAGATCGACACGGGCGCGCGCACGTCGTCGCTGCACGCCGAGGACGTCGAGGAGTTCGACCGCGACGGCGAGCCGTGGGTCCGCTTCACCGTGCACCCGTGGCAGGACTCCACCGACGACGCGCAGACCGTCGAGTGCCCGGTCCACGACCGCCGCAGCGTGCGCAGCTCGTCCGGCCACGTGACCAGGCGTCTCGTCGTGCTCCTCGACCTGTCGCTCGCGGGTCGCGCGGTCCCGGCGGAGGTGACCCTGAGCAAGCGCCACCGGATGGGCTTCCGGATGCTCGTCGGCCGCGAGGCGCTGCGCCAGGGTTACGTCGTGGACCCGTCCCGGTCGTATGCCGGTGGCCGGCCGCCCAAGGACGTCCGCCGCCGCAACCGCGCCCACTGACTCCCGCCTGACTCCCGCGGACGAGAGCCGACCCGAGCAGGGCCAGCGCCGCCGTGCCGAACGGCGCTCCGGGTGCGGTGCCGGAGCCGCGTCAAGGCCGCCGCCCACCGCGCCCGCGCCCGCTGAGCCGGACGGATCGCTCTCTCGATCAGCGTGATCGAGAGAGCGATCCTCGTCGAGAGGGCGATCCGTCGGTGTCAGGGCGTCGCGTCGTGGAGGGCGAGGAGGCGGGCCTCGGCGGCGGCGTCCAACGGACCTCCACCGCGGTTGGTGGGTCGCTCGGGCAGGCCTTCACGCTGGAGCCAGGCCCACGTGTCGGCGACCGTCTCGGGCATCGGCCGGCTGCGCAGCCCGGCCGTCGCCGCGGCGGTGGTGTCGAGCGAGTGCAGGCCGACGAGCTCGCCGGTCGGCGGCACCCAGATCGGCAGCTCGGTCCACGGCTCGACCCCGGCCGACTCGACGGTCGAGGGGTCGAGCCAGACGAGCTCCGCGTCGCTGCCCGTCACGGTGTGCACCTGCTCGAGCAGGGCCCCGATCGTCGTGTGGCCGGGCTCGCTCACCGTGTTGAAGGTGCCGACCGGCCGCGAGCCGAGCGCCCAGTCCGCGATGTCGCGGCCGTCGACGTACTGCAGGGGCCGGTCGTACGGCCCCGGCGCCGGCACGCGGCCACCCCGGGCGATCCGGCCCAGCCAGAACGGCAGCCGGCCGACCATCTCGTACGGGCCGAGGATGAGCCCGGCCCTGGCGATCGCGACGTCGCCGTCGAACTCCGCCAGGACGGCGAGCTCACCGCCCCGCTTGGCTGCGGCGTAGTCGGTGGCGTCGGTGGAGGAGGCGTCGCCGTCGACGGCCGGTGCGCTCTCGTCGGACCCGGGCTCTATCGGCCACGTGTAGACGGAGCACGACGAGATGTAGGTGTAGTGGCGTGCGCGCCCCCTGAGCAGGCGCGCGGACGTCTGCACCGCGACCGGCGCGGCCGACCACGTGTCGACGACGGCATCCCACTCGTCGTCGCCCAGCACCGCGCTCATCGCGCCGGGATCGAGCCGGTCAGCGTGCCTGGCCTCGGCGCCGTCGACCGGGGTGCCGCTGACGCCACGTGTCACGGTCGTGACCTCGTCGCCGCGGGCCAGGGCGGCCTCGACGAACGCGCGGCCGACGTGGTGGGTGCCTCCGAGAACGAGCAGTCTCATGGGCCTGATCCTCGCCGGGAAGGCGTCCCCGCGCCAACGTCCCTTCGCTGTCGACGTAACCCGGTGCCGGCCGGGGGGCGCCATAAACTCAGGGGGTGACGGAATGGCCGGTCGCGCTGGTGCCGCTCGTGGTCGTGGGATCGTCGGCCCTGTGGGTCTACGCCGACGCGCAGCGCCTGTCTGCCGCGGGCTCACCGGTCTTCGCGAGGATCGGCAACCTCACGGTCGACCAACCGCGTCAGTGGTTTGCCGGCTGCCTGCTGCTGTGGGCTGTGTTCGTCCCCATGTACCTCGTCAGCCGTGCAAGTCACTGAGGCAGGAAGCCGGTGTCTGGCAGGGTGGAGGGATGGGTGCCACACACGACTGGAGCGAACCGCTCGACCTCGACCACCTCGGCGAGATCCGTCGTGATGCAGGGACGCTCGCGCCCGGAGGCCCGCTGCACCTCGTCCTCGAGGTGCTTGCCTATCCGGTCGACGAAGCCATCGCGGGGACGACGACCCGCGTCCGCGTCGTGCTGCACGCCGACGGGTCCGTCTCCGTGGCCGACGACGGTCGTGGCACCGAGACGCGCACCGACGACGACGGGGTCGCACAGGTCAAGCCGGTCATGGCGACGAGGGACCTGCGCTTCTATGGTCGCGACGACGCGCCGCTGCTCCCGGACGGGCACCGCCGCTCGGGCATCTCGGTCGTCGCCGCCCTGAGCGACTGGGTCGTGCACACGAACCGTCGGGCCGAGGGTGGTTGGCAGCAGCGCTTCGAGCACGGCGTGCCGCGAGGCCAGCTCGAGAGCCTCTCTGGACTGCAGAGGCCGGGGACGGTCGTGCACTTCCGACCCGACTCGTCGCTCGTGCCGGGTGCCCTGGCCGCCGACGAGATCCGCGAGGCAACGACGGCGTATGCCGCCGTCGTCCCTGTCGAGGTCGTCGCCGAGAGCGTGTGACGGGCCCTCGGCCGACTGCCTTGGCGGCATACGATGCGAAGACCCCCAGCCCACGAAGGAGTGGCCCATGCCCCGCGACCTCGCCCCCGACCTCGTCGAGCGCCTCACCAAGGCGTTCGAGGCCGACCCCACCGCACGGATGCTGCAGAACGCCGTGACGACGACCTCGGTCGACGACATCGCGCTCGACCGCAGGGTCGTCACGAGCATCGACCACTCGGTCTCGCACCTGCTCGACGACTGGGCGGTGACGTCGCAGGAGAAGAGTGGTCGCTGTTGGCTCTTCGCCGGGACCAACCTGCTGCGGGCCGGAGCCCGGGAGAAGCTGGCGGTCAAGGACTTCGAGTTCTCGCAGAACCACCTGCTCTTCTGGGACAAGTTCGAGAAGGCGAACCACTGGCTCGAGTCGATCATCGCGACGGCCGACCGGGACGTCGACGACCGCACCGTCGCGCACCTGCTCGCCACCCCGGCCGAGGACGGCGGGCAGTGGAACATGTTCGTCGCCCTCGTCGTCAAGCACGGTCTCGTGCCGAAGGTCGCGATGCCGGAGACGAAGAGCTCGAGCAACACGCGCCTGATGAACCGCGATCTCAGCACGATCCTGCGCCAGGCGGCGCGTGACCTGCGGGCACAGGCGGCGGACAGCGCCTCCGAGGAGGACCTGCGTGAGACCAAGGAGCAGGTCCTCGCGTCGATCCACCGTCTCCTCTGCATCCACCTCGGCACGCCGCCGGAGTCGTTCGTCTGGCAGTGGAAGGACACCGACGGCGGCTTCCACCGCGACGGCGCGATGACGCCGCTCGAGTTCGCGGAGCGCTACGTCACCGTGCCGCTCGAGGACTACGTCTGCCTCGTCAACGACCCCCGCGCGACGAGCCCGTACGGCCACACCTTCACCGTCGAGCACCTCGGCAACGTCGTCGGCGCGCCCCCCGTCACCTACCTCAACGTCGAGTCGGACCTCATGAAGTCGCTTGCGGCGCAGGCGATCGCCGGCGGTGAGCCGGTGTGGTTCGGGTGCGACACCGGCCAGATGTCCCACGCCGACCTCGGCCTCTGGGACGCCGCGCTCTACGACCACGGCTCGATCTACGGCACCGAGCCGAGCCTCGGCAAGGCGGACCGGCTGCTGCACCACGAGTCGCTCATGACGCACGCGATGCTCTTCACCGGAGTCGACCTGCACGACGACGTGCCGCGGCGCTGGCGCGTCGAGAACAGCTGGGGCCCCGAGAAGGGCGACAAGGGCTTCATGACGATGAACGACTCGTGGTTCGCCGAGTTCGTCTTCGAGGTCGCCGTGCGCCGCGACGCCCTGCCGGCCGAGCTGCAGGAGGCGCTGCTCCAGGACCCGATCGTGCTCCCGGCCTGGGACCCGATGGGCGCGCTCGCCGACTGACCTACGTCACCTACGCTGCAAGGCGTGACGACGACGACGCCCGGGCCGGCGACGGATGCCGACGTGCCGGCATACGTCGCCTCGCTCGGACTCCCCGGGCTGGCCGACGTGCACGTCCACTTCCTGCCCGATGCCATGCAGCGCAAGGTGTGGGCCTACTTCGACGAGGCGGAGACGCACTACGGCGCGCCGTGGCCGATCACCTACCGCCTGAACGAGGAGCGTCGGCTCGAGACCCTGCGCACGCTCGGGCTGCGGGCGGTCCCGGCCCTCGTCTACCCCCACAAACCGGGCATGGCGACCTGGCTCAACGCGTGGTGTGCGGACTTCGCCCGGCGCGTGCCCGACGCCGTGCACTGCGCGACCTTCTATCCCGAGCCCGGCGTCGGAGACTACGTGGGCGCGGCGCTCGACGACGGTGCCCGCCTGTTCAAGATGCACGTCCAGGTCGGTGACTTCACCCCGGACGACGAACGCCTCGAGCCGGCATGGGCCCGGCTGGGGGCGGCACAGGTGCCTGTCGTCCTACACGCCGGATCGGCACCCATCCGCGGCACCCACACGGGGCCCGCGGCCGTGCGGGAGGTGCTGCGTCGCCACCCGGACCTGGTCCTGGTCATCGCCCACCTCGGGATGCCGGAGTATCACGAGTTCGCCGACCTCGCAGACGAGTTCACCGGCGTCCACCTCGACACGACGATGAACGGCACGGACTTCACCAACCGGTTCGCGCCCTTCCCGGACGGCTACGTCGACCGCCTCGCCGGCTTGCGCGACCGGGTCGTGCTGGGCTCGGACTTCCCGAGCATCCCCTATGCCTACGCCCACCAGATCGACGCGCTGGCGCGCCTGGGTCTCGGTGACGACTGGATGCGAGCCGTGCTGTGGCACAACGGTGCCCGGCTGCTCGGTCTCACTTGAGGTTGCGGGCCAGGAACGCCTCGGTGCGCTCGATCGAGGTGTCCCACTGAGGTGACGTCAGCGTGTGGCGGCCGGCGGGATAGATCTCCAGATCGACCGACTTGCCGTCGGCCCGGAGGGCTGCCACCGACTCCTGCGACCAGGCCAGTGGGCAGTCCTCGTCGGCCGTCCCGTGGTGGATGAGGAGGGGTTCGGTGATGCGGCCGAAGTAGGTTCGGGGGCTCGTCGCCGCCCATCCGGTCGGGTTGGCCTCCGGGGTGCCGAGTCGCGCGATGACGACGCGCGCCGCGCTCGAGCGAGACGCGTCGTGGCGGACCCACTTGTCGAAGTTGTCGATGCTGTCGGAGCTCACCGGCGCATAGGCCACGGCCGCGCGGAAGAGCCCCGGGCGTACGACCAGGGCGGTGTAGACGACACCGCCGCCCATCGAGCGACCGATGAGGGCAAGGCGGTTGGGGTCGACGAACCTGGCCTGCTTGAGCGCGAGTCCCGCGTTGATGGCATCGACGGTGTAGCCCGCGCGGAGGTTCGCGTCGTTGTTCGGGTCCTTGTCGGACTGCGCGTGGTTGCGATAGTCGATGTGCAGCGTCACGTAGCCATGGCGCGCGAGGTGGTCGCGCTCGCGAAGCATGGTCTCGCCGTTCGTGTAGACCGCAGGGTCGACGTAGCCGTGCGCCAGGACGACGGCAGGGAAGGGGCCCGCGCCGCGCGGGATGTTGATGCGGCCCGAGATCTTCAGGCCGTTGCTCTCGTACGTCACGAAGTACTGCCGGTACGCGTCCGTGCTGCCGCTCTCGCGCCCCAGCGTGAGGTTGCCGCCCTCGTAACGGGTCGCGATGAGCGCCTCGATCGACGCCGGGTCGGGTGCCGGCTTCCGAGCACTCGACGAGGGAGTGGGGGTGGGGGTGGAGCTCGGCGGCACGCTCGTGACGGGCGGTGTGGTCGTGCTGCTGCCGGCGTATGCCGTGGGGCCGGGGCCCGTGGTCCCGGCACCCCGGTCGTCGGTGGGCCCCACGGCCGTGCAGGCGCCGAGCAGGGCGCCCGCAGTCAGGCCGGCGGCGAGGGCTCGGGCGGTGTGCACCACTCGAGTCTCACCCGGGACCGCCGAGATTCCCAGCCCGCTCCCAGCCTCGTGGCCGATCCGAGATGTGCACGTGCCGACCGACGACCGTTGGTGGACGCAACCCACTGACACGCCGGCGACACGCCGGGAACGGGCGGAACGGCATACCAACGGTCGTCGGTCGGATCAGGCGAGCGTGGCGGCGGCCTCGAGGACGGTCCAGGCCTGCAGCTGCGGCGACAGCTCGAGCGGCGGCTGCGGGGCGGTCCCGCCGGGCTCGAGCGGGAAGACCGAGGGGTCCCGCTGCCCCGCGACGGTCAGGCTCCCGCGTCCACGCCACAGCGACTCCGCCGTGTTCAGGACGAGCCGTCGCGCGGTGGCCCGCGTCTGATCGGCGAGACCTGAGCCCGAGGTGGCTGCGACAGCGAGGTGACGCACGAGGATGCCGGTGAAGAGCCCGCCGTCGCCGCCACCGTGCGTCCGCAGCACCTGCGCGCCGCCGACCTCGACGGTCAGCCGGGCGTCGACCGCGGCGACGAGCGCGGCCGCGCGGGCGAGGCTCACGCGGTCACCGAGCGTCACGAGCGCGGCAAGCACCGTGCCCTGGTTGTAGGACCACACGTCCGGCACGAGGACCTCCTCGCCGCCGCGCAGCCGTATGCCGTCCAGCACGAGTCCGCTCTCGGGCGACCAGAGCCGTGCATAGAGCCAGTCGACGAGCCGGCGTGCCTCGTCGGTCTCGCCTAGACGGGCCAGGTGCAGGGCCGCGGGCGCGGTGGCGGGACTGTTCTTGAAGTCGCGGTCGCGGCTCCAGAAGAGGCCACCGCCGAGGTCGTCCGTATGGGCCGAGCGGAGCTGCGTCGTGAGGTGGCGGCCCGCCGAGCGGAGGCGTCGGCGCCGGGCCGTGCGCCCGAGCTGGCCGTGCAGGTCCTCGAGTCGACCCGAGGCGAGCGCGAGCCAGGCCATGTCGTCGTAGAAGTCGTTGACCCAACGGACCCGGTTGCGCAGCCGGATCGTCTGGAGCAGCCGGTCCCCCTGCGCGGCATGCCGATCGGCGCCTCTGCGGTCACCCGTCCGGAGCGCGCGGAGGCCTGCGTCGACGACGGCGTCGACGTAGTGCGCCTGCCACCAGTAGTGCCAGGTCCCGAGCAGACCTCCGAGCGTCCGTGACGCGGCGGGCGCGGGGTGCACGATGCGTGCGAGGTGCGTTCGCGGCATACCGCCGAGGGAGCCGGCGAAGAGCGCCGTCACGGACCGCTCGGCCTCAGCGGCGCGCTCGTCGAGGGCGGTCGGGAGGTGGGAGGGGACGTCGCCGGCGGACACGCAGCGACGCTACCGCGAGCCGATCCGCACGCCGGTGTGGAAGGGTCGGCAACGGTGTCGAGATCGTGCCGGCCGCTCCGACGTCCCGGACGTCCCGGACGACAGGACGATGCCGAGGCCGTGCGGCGAACGGCGTGACGAAGGAGTCGAGATGAAGTACCTGCTCATGATCTGGAGCAACCCGCAGACGTGGGGGCACCCGATCTTCCTGCGCACGCCCGAGGCCGCCGCCATGTCCGAGGACGCCCGCGCAGGGATGCTGCGCGACTTCGAGGAGCTCATGACCGAGATCAGCGAGTCGGGCGAGCTCGTGACCGCCCAGGCGCTCGCGGACCCGCTGACCGCGCGGAGCGTCCGAGTGCGTGAGGGCGAGAGCCTCGTCACCGACGGGCCGTTCATCGAGTCGAAGGAGCAGATGGCCGGCTACTTCGTCGTCGACTGCGCGACCCCGGAGCGCGCCGAGGAGATCGCCGGGCGCTTCCCCGACGCCCGGTTCGCAGCCGTCGAGGTGCGGCCGCTCATGGGCGGCTCAACCGAGGACCTCTGAGCCGTGGGCGGATCCGTCGTCACCGACGACCTGTGGCGCAGCGTGACGCCGCAGGTCATCGGTGCGCTCGTGCGCCGCTACCGCGACTTCGACCGCGCCGAGGAGGCCGCACAGGAGGCCCTGTTCGCGGCGGCCGCCCAGTGGCCCGAGGAGGGTGTGCCCGACGATCCCAAGGCGTGGCTCATCCGCGTCGGATCACGGCGCCTCATCGACGGGCTGCGCAGTGACGAGGCACGGGCGCGCCGTGAGCTCGCCGACGTGACGCGGGCGCCCGCTGACACCCTCGTCGCCCCGCCGCCGTATGCCGCGGGCTCGGCCGACCGCGACGACACCCTGACGCTCCTCCTCCTCTGCTGCCATCCTGCGCTCACCCCGCCCGCGCGGATCGCCCTGACCCTCCGGGCGGTCGGCGGCCTGACGACCGCGCAGATCGCGCACGCCTTTCTCGTGCCGGAAGCGACGATGGCCCAGCGGATCAGCCGTGCCAAGCAGCGGATCCGCGAGTCCGGTGCCGAGTTCCGGATGCCGCCGCACGACGACGTGCCGGACCGGCTGCGCGAGGTCCTGCACGTCCTCTACCTCGTCTTCACCGAGGGTCACACCGCCAGCAGCGGACGCGAGCTGCACCGGATCGACCTGACCGCAGAGGCGATCCGGCTCGCGCGTCAGATGCACGCGCTGCTGCCCGACGACGGTGAGGTGACCGGCCTGCTCGCGCTCATGCTGCTGACGGAGGCGCGACGGCCGGCCCGCACGAACGCCGCCGGTGAGCTCGTCCCGCTCGCCGAGCAGGACCGCTCCCGGTGGGACACGGCATACGTGAGCGAAGGGGTCGCTCTGGTCAGCGACGCGCTGACGCGCACACGGCTCGGGCCCTACCAGGTGCAGGCGGCGATCGCGGCCGTGCACGACGAGGCGCCCTCGGCGGCGGAGACCGACTGGGAGCAGGTGCTCGCGCTCTACGGGCTGCTCGAGCAGCTCTCGCCGGGGCCCGTCGTGACGCTCAACCGTGCGGTCGCGCTCGCCATGGTCGAGGGGCCGGCCGCCGGGCTCACGGTCCTGGACGACCTCGCTCAGGACAAGCGCCTCGCCCGGCACCACCGTCTGCACGCCGTGCGCGCCCACCTGCTCGAGATGGCAGGCGAGACCGAGCAGGCCCGTGACAGCTACCTGCTCGCGTCGCGCCTGACGACGAGCATCCCCGAGCAGGACCACCTCCGACGAAAGGCCGAAGCCCTGTGAGCGACACCCCGACTCCTCCTGTCACCGTCACCGAGTCCGACGTCGATCTCGGCGACGGGCACGTGCTGCACGCCTACGACACGGGCGACCCCGGCACCCCGGACGTCGAACCGCTCGTCGTCATCTGGCACCACGGGACGCCCAATCTCGGCGCGCCTCCCCGACCGCTCTTCACCGCCGCAGCTCGGCTCGGCGTCCGGTGGGTGTCCTACGACCGGCCTGGCTACGGCGGCTCCACGGCCCGACCGGGGCGCGATGTCGCCTCCGCCGCGCGTGACGTGGCGGCGGTCGCCGACTCTCTCGACGTGGGTTCCTTTGCGGTCATGGGTCACTCGGGCGGGGGCACGCATGCGCTCGCGCCCGCCGCGTTGCTCGGTGACCGGGTGCGCGGGGTCGTCAGCATCTCCCCGGTGGCGCCGTTCAGCGCGTCAGGCCTCGACTGGTTCGCCGGCATGGCACCGGGCGGTGAGGCGTCGCTGCGTGCTGCTGCTGCCGGGCGTGCGGTCAAGGAGGCGCACGAGGCCGCCGCGGGCCAGGCCGCCGAGGGCGAGATCGACTTCGGGTTCGTGCCGGCCGACGAGGCCGCCTTCTCCGGGCCGTGGGGCTGGCTCGGCTCCGTCGTCGGTCCGGCCATGGCAGCCGGCCCGGCCGCCCTCATCGACGACGACCTCGCCTACGTCTCCGACTGGGGCTTCGAGCCCGGCGACGTGGCGGCACCGACCCTCGTCGTGCACGGCGGCGCCGACCGCATGGTGCCGCCCTCGCACGGTGAGTGGCTCGCCGGGGCGATCGCCGGCGCGCAGCTGTGGCTGCAACCCCAGGACGGCCACATCTCGGTGCTGCGTACGGCCGAGGAGGCCCTCACCTGGCTCGCGGGAGCCGCCCGTGCGTCCGGTTCGAGGTGATCGCGGGAGCGTGACCTCATCGGCGGCGGCCTCGTTGTCCTTCGAGACCGACACCGGACGAAGGAGTCCCGCCGTGCCCCGTTCACCCCGAACACCACGCACCACCCGTCTCGCCCGCGCTGCCCTGGCCTTCGTCGCGGCACTCTCTGCCACCGCGACCGTCGCGTCGGTCGCACCCAGCGCATCCGCGACGCCCGCCCCGCATGTGGTCCAGCTCGGTGACTCCTACTCGGCCGGCAACGGCACGGGCACCTACGAGGAGCGCAGCTGCTACCGCTCGCCCGACAACTACGGCTCGCAGGTCGCGGCCTCGATCGGCGGCACCTACACCGACGCGGCGTGCAGCGGTGGCGTCGTCGCCGACATCCTCCATCCCCGTGATCTGGGCAGCGCGTTCCCCAAGACGGCGACCTACTCGATCGACCCGGCCCGCTACCCCGACCAGAAGAGCGAGTGGCTGCGGCGCGCTCAGACCGAGCGACTGTGCGGCGTGCCGGCGCAGCCCGACTTCTCCTACACCTACACGTTCGTCGCGGGGGCGGGCGTCAACGACGCTTACACCGGCACCGTCACGTGCCAGCTGAGGACCCGTCCGCAGATCGACTCGGTCACGCCGGACACGGACTACGTCTTCGTCACCATCGGCGGCAACGACATCGGCTTCTCGACCATCGTCGTGGACTGTCTGACCCTGCGGGACCCGTCGAGCTGCAAGCAGGCGCTGGACGCGGCCACTGCCAAGGCGCCCCCGATGGTCGAGAGCACCAAGGACGCCCTTCGTGCTGTCGAAGCCCGCTCGGGCGGACATGCGCAGGTCTACCTGCTCAGCTACCCGTTCCTCATCAACACCGAGAGCTACGGCATCCCCGAGGCGGCGCCTGTCTATGACGCGGGCACCGCACTCAACAACCTCCAGCGGCTCGGCGACGCCCTGCAGGCACGCGGCATCGCCGAGCTCAATGCTGAGCCCGGCGCCGACAACTACCACTTCGTCGACACCGTCAAGGCAGCCTGGGGCGGACGCGTCCACGGCCTCGACCCGCACGTCGTCGCCGACAACTCCAAGGCGTGGCTCGTTCCGGTCGGCACGCCCGGCCGGGACACCGCCGAGTTCGTCCACCCGACCCAGCCCGGGTGGAACGCCACCGCCGGAGCCCTACGCAGCGCCGTCACCGGCTGACCGTCGGAGCCCGCACGGTTGTTGCCGACGCGGGTGGTTCAGGCCCAGATGGCGGCGGGGATGCCGTCGGAGAAGACCTCCGGCGGATCGGGGACAGGCCTCGCCAGACCGGCTGCGTGCCGGGCGGCCGACCATGCGACCGCACAGGCGTCGAGGACGTCGTCGGCGGCATACCCCTGGCCCTGGAGGACCGACGGCCGGGCGATGCCCGCGGCAGCGAGGGCATCGAGGCGCCGGTCGCGGCCGTCGTCGGTCCTCTTGCTCGCGAGGATCGGAGCACCCGTCATGGCCGCGAAGGACACCTCGGGGTGTGTCTCGAGGACGGTCACCGTCGGTCGGGTGCGCAGCCAGGCGTCGACCTCGACGATCTTGTCGCGCAGCGCGAAGGCCTGCGCGCCGACGCCCTGACCGACGAGGTCGCGGTTGACGCTGTCGGCCTCGAGACGCGTGGCCGCGGCATACGCGGAGCGGGTCAGCGTCGAGAAGACCGACGACGCCTTGCCGGGGAGTGCCCGGCGAGCGAGGACGTCGGCCTGGCGAATCGTGTTGTCGGGCAGACCGATCGGGATGTCGATGCCGACGACACGGATGCCGGTGGACTCGCGGACCATGGCCACGAGGTCGGTGATCGTCGGTGCCACGAGGATGCGCGGCCGGGGTGCACCGGGCTCGAGCAGAGCACCGACCCAGCCGGCGGCGCAGCCGTCGACGCCGAGCACCGGCGCGACGAGCTCGACCGGTGCGGGCCTGTCGGCCATCGCGCCGGCGTCGGGCGCTCGATCGAGGAGGTCCGCGAGGCGGCGCAGAGCCGCGACGCTCACGGCTACCGCGGTCCTCACCTCGTCATCGGCGGCGCTCGAGAGCCCCGCGGACAGCTCCTCGGCCAGCTCGCGGATCCGTCGCTGCGCGTCCTGGTCCATGACCCCAGCCAACCCCATCCGAGAAGACAGGTCTCCGCCGGTGGCTGGGCGGCGGCTCACTGTCACCGCGCCGAGCCGTCGATTTGCCCGAATCGAACATTTCGATCTGAAGGCGCCAAACGCCCAGTGTCAGCCAACGATCCCCACGTCAGTGCTCCGCTGGGCGCAGCAGTGTCCTTGCGGTCCGGGACGGCACCGCGGCGCGGACCGACGCACGCGGCATACGCACCCTTCGACAGTGTCGGGAGTCGGACGTAGCGTGAAGCAATGACCCACCCCGACACCGGTGCCACCACCCTCGGCGAGCTGCGTGCCTCCGGCCACGTCCACCGCAGCGTCAAGAGCGAGATCCGCGAGAACCTGCTGGCCCGGCTGCGGGCCGGTGAGGAGGCGTTCCCCGGGATGGTGGGTTTCGAGGAGACGGTGCTGCCGGAGCTCGAGACGGCGCTGCTCGCAGGACACGACCTCGTGCTCCTCGGCGAGCGTGGCCAGGGCAAGACCCGCCTCATGCGCACGCTCGCAGGGTTGCTCGACGAGTGGAGCCCGGTCGTCGAGGGCTGCGAGATCGGTGACGACCCGCACCAGCCCTCGTGCGTGCGTTGCCGGCGGATGACCGCCGAGCTCGGCGAGGACCTGCCCGTCGCGTGGCGCCACCGCAGCGAGCGCTACACCGAGAAGCTCGCTACGCCTGACACGAGCGTCGGTGACCTCGTCGGCGACGTCGACCCGGTCAAGGTGGCACAGGGCCGCACTCTCGGCGACCCCGAGACGGTGCACTACGGCCTCGTGCCGCGCAGCAACCGCGGCATCTTCGGGCTCAACGAGCTGCCCGACCTCGCGGAGCGCATCCAGGTCGCCCTCTTCAACGTGCTCGAGGAGCGCGACATCCAGATCCGCGGCTACTCGCTGCGCCTGCCTCTCGACCTCCTTCTCGTGGCCACGGCCAACCCCGAGGACTACACCAACCGCGGCCGCATCATCACCCCGCTCAAGGACCGTTTCGGCGCCGAGATCCGCACCCACTACCCGACCGAGGTGAGCGACGAGGTCGCCCTCATCGCCCAGGAGTCCGCGCTCGTCGCCGACGTGCCCGAGCACCTCCTCGAGGTCATCGCGCGGTTCACCCGTGGGCTGCGGGAGTCCTCCGCGGTCGACCAGCGGTCCGGGGTCTCTGCGCGGTTCGCCATCGCCGGGGCCGAGGGCGTCGCCGGCTCCGCGCTGCGTCGCGCTGCCCGGTCGGGGGAGGCGTATGCCGTCGCCCGCGTCTGCGACGTCCCCACCGTCGTGCCCACCCTCCTCGGCAAGGTCGAGTTCGAGATGGGCGAGGAGGGGCGCGAGCGCGACGTGCTGACGCACCTGCTGCGCCTCGCCGTCGCCGAGACCTACCGGTCGCGGCTGTCCGGTCTCGACCTCACTGGCTTCACCAACCTCTTCGCCCAGGGCGCCGTCGTCGAGACGGGTGAGCTCGTCCCGGGCGCCGACCTGCTGGCCCAGGTGGGTCCGGTCTCGGGGCTGTCGAAGGTGCTCGACCGGCTCGGCCACGGCGACGACGCGACCCCGGGTCAGGTCGCGGCCGCCATCGAGTTCGTCCTCGAGGGGCTGCACCTGACGCGCCGCATCGACAAGGACTCCGTCGCCGGCCGCACCGTCTACGGGGCCTAGGTCGTGCCGATGACGCCGCGGGGCCCGGGCGAGGGCGGGGACGTGCACGGGCGCTTCCGCTACACGCCCTGGCACGGCGGACCCGATCCGCTCGCGCCGCCGTTCGACGTGCGGTCCGCCCTCGACGAGGTCGGGCAGGACGTCCTGGCCGGTGGCTCGCTGCGCGAGGCGCTGCGCGAGCTCATGCGCCGCGGGATGGACGGGCGGCGCGGGCTCGACGACCTCGCCGACCGCGTACGCCGTCTGCGGGAGGCCGCCCGTCGGCGGGGTGACCTGGGCGGCACCCTCGACCAGGTGCGGGCGATGCTCGACCAGGCGCTGGCCGAGGAGCGCGACACGCTCGCGGGTGAGTCCGGCGACGACGCCCGACTGGCGGAGATGGACCTCGCGACGATCCCCGACGACGTCGCCGGGGCCGTGCGGGCGCTCGGGGACTACGCGTGGCACTCGCCCGAGGCGCGCGCCACGTACGAGCAGATCCAGCAGATGCTCCAGCGTGAGGTCGTCGGGGCGCAGTTCGAGGGGCTCAAGCAGGCCCTGTCGGGCAGCGACCCTCAGGCGATGCAGGCGGTCAAGGACATGCTCGCCGACCTCAACCGGCTCCTCGCCGCGCACGCGCGCGGCGAGGACACCGAGGACCAGTTCCGCGACTTCATGGACAAGCACGGTGACCTCTTCCCCGAGCAGCCTGAGAACGTCGACGAGCTCATCGACGCACTGGCCCGCCGACAGGCGGCGGCCGAGCGGCTCATGGCGTCGCTGACCCCCGAGCAGCGTGAGCAGCTCGGCCAGCTCATGTCCGACGCCCTCGGCGACCCCGACCTCGCCTCGCAGATGGCGCAGCTCGCCGACAACCTCCGCGCATTGCGGCCCGGGCTCGACCGTCGCAGTCCCGTGCAGCAGGGTCAGGGCGGCGAGCCGATGGGCTACGGCGACGCCGTCGGCGCGGTGGCGGAGCTGGCCGATCTCGAGCAGCTGGGAGAGCAGCTCGGACAAAGCTACTTCGGCGCGACCCTCGACGACGTCGACGTCGAGCGGCTCGAGCAGTACCTCGGCGCTGACGCTGCTCGGGACATGGAGGCCCTGCGCCAGCTCGAGCGTGAGCTCGAACGCCAGGGCTACGTCTCGCGTGGTGACGACGGCCTGCGACTCACTCCTCGGGGCGTGCGACGGCTCGGGGAGACGGCGCTCAAGCGGGTCTTCGAGAGGGTCGAAGCCGCCGGCCGCGGCGGCCACGACGACCGCGCCGCAGGTCAGGCCGACGAGCTGACCGGGCTGAGTCGGCAGTGGGAGTTCGGCGACGAGCTGCCCATCGACACGGTCCGGACGGTGTCGAACGCCCTCCAGCGAAACGCCCGAGGGGGCGGACGGATGCACTCCACGGGTGGGGTGGAGCTGCTCGTCGAGGACTTCGAGGTGGCCGAGACGGAGCGACGTTCGGTGGCGGCGGTCGCGCTGTGCGTCGACATGTCGTTCTCGATGCTCCACGAGGGGCGGTGGGGGCCGATGAAGCAGACGGCGCTAGCGCTCTCGCACCTCGTACAGACCCGGTTCCGACACGACGCCCTGCAGATCATCGGTTTCAACCTCGCCGCCCGGAGGCTCACCCCGACCGAGCTCACCGAGGCCGAGCCGGAGTGGGTGCAGGGCACGAACCTCCAGCACGCGTTGATGCTCGCGTCGCGGCACCTGCGGCGCCACCCCGAGGCCGAGCCGGTCGTGCTCGTCGTGACCGACGGCGAGCCGACGGCCCACCTCGAGGTCGACGGACGGCCGACGTTCCACTGGCCGGCGACCCAGGAGACCGTGCGGGCGACGGTGGCGCAGGTCGACGAGCTGCGGCGCTCCGGTGCCCAGCTCAACATCTTCATGCTCGGCGACGACCCGGGGCTCGCACGGTTCGTCGACGCAGTCGCGCGACGGGCCGGCGGTCGCGTCTTCACGCCCGACATCTCGCGGCTCGGCGAGTACGTCGTCGCCGACTACCTCCGAACCCGCCGCGGACGGCGCTGAGCCTGCAGAAATCGGTCGCTGGCGGTGGCCACCGACTGCCATGGTGGCGCGATGGGGCGAACTCCTGACGCGCGGCTGGACCGCATCGAGGCCTACTACGACTGCGTCCCGCGCGCGGTCGCCACGGTCGAGCACGTCGGCCCCTTCACGCTGTTCGTCGCCGACGAGGGCACGGGGTGGCAGTTCTACGCGCGGCCGCGGCTGGGCGGCCATGGCGTCTTCACCGCTGAGGACGTATGCCGTGTGCTCGAGCGCCAGCAGGCCCTCGGGGTGCCGCGGGCCATCGAGTGGGTCGACGCGGTGACACCGTCGTTGCTACCGGCCGTGCGTGCGGCGGGTCATGAGCCGCACCGCTACCCGTTGCTCGTCATGCCCGGCAACGTCCCGGTTGCCGCTGACCCGCGGGCTCGGGAGCTGCATCCCGCCGAGCCGCACCTGTCGCTCGCTCTCGGGTCGGTGTCGGCGGGGTTCGCCGGCCACGACGAGGTGCTGCCCAAGGACCCGGGCCGGCAGCCGGAGCTGATGGAGCGCGGCGACCTCGTCGTCGTGGCGTCGTTCGACGGCAACCGCCTCTGCGGCGCCGGGTCGGCGGCACCCCGGGGCGACGTCGCCGAGCTCATGGGCATCGCCGTGCCGCCCGGTCACCGCGGCCGCGGGCACGGCACCGCGATCACGAGCACCCTCGTCGCCGCCTGCCGGGAACGCGGCGTCGAGACCGTGTTCCTGTCGGCGGGGTCGGACGCCGCGGCAGAGATCTACCGACGCGTGGGCTTCGTGGACGTCGGCACCGCGTGCATCCTCGAGCTCGACGACTGACCTGCCCGACTCAGTGACTCGGCTCCGGCAACGGCCCTACGTCAGTGCTGCGTGGAGCGCAGCACTGACGCAGGCCCGTGTCGATGGCGAGATCGACCGCCGGTCCGCGCAACGACCAAGGAGTCGACAGCGCCTGCCGTCAGCTCGTGTGGTCGACTGCGTCGGCGAGGTAGGCGCGGAGGGACTCGGCCCATCTCGCGCTGGTCGCCGGAAGGGTCGGGAGGCTCTGAGGGGCGGGTTCAGTCGACCTCGACACGAACGACATGGCCGCGGCCGCAGCGAGGGCGAGCAGGTCTGCGGGGTCCCGTTCGCGCAGCACAGGGTCGGTGCGCGCCAGCTTCGCCGTTGACGTCTCGCTGCCGCTCATCGAGCAGTCGAGCGCGAGCATCGCGTGGTCCATCCAGGCCGCACCGCGTCGCGCCTGGCCCCAGTCGACGAGGACCGTGCGATCCGCTGTCAGCACGACGTTGTCGGCTCGGATGTCCCAGTGGACGACGGCGTCACCGTCGATGAGGCCCGCAGCACGCTCGGCATGGTCGGCAAGCGCATCGTGGTGATCGGCCCACCAGGGGTCGACGAGGTCGAGCCGGTCAGCCAGCTCCCGCCACCGGGTCAGGAAGATGGGCGAGGAGTCCCGAGCCGACGGCAGGTCCTGGAGCTCGACAGCGTCCAGCACCGACCGCACGTCGGCGAGCGCCGCGCTCACACGGGCCAGGTCGGCGTGACGCCACGGCGCTGGCGGCGACGCCCCGGGCAGGTCCTCGATGAGCAGGACGACCCAGTCGCCGTCATCGTGGACCTCGAGCAGGCGCGGGAGGCTCGGGTGCTCTGGCAACGCGGCCAGCACTCGCGCCTCGGCGCGCAGCAGCACCGGAGTGTTCGGGTTGAGGTCGGTGCCGCACGCCTTGACGAACGCGGCGGCCCTCGACGCGGTCCGGACGCGTGCGGCCGGTCCGGGCGACATCCCCCCGATGCAGTCGACGACCTCGGCAATCTCGCCGCCGAGCCGGCCCTCGACCCACCGCTGCACCCGAGCCGGGGCCTGTGCGTAGGGAATCCGGACTCCGACGGCGTGACCACTCATCGGCCGAGCATGCCGACTCGGGCGTGGGGGCTCAACCCCATATGTCCAAGTGGTCATCGTGCCACCCGTCCCCTGACGATCGGCTCGCTGCAGGGACGCCCCACGCGGCTTTCCGGGGAATCGACGTGGGCGCGCTTTCGGCCGGTCACACTGAGTCGATCAGACAGCGAGCACCCAGGGACGGCGATGAGCGAGCCGGTGACCACACCCACGGCGAAGGTCATGGGTGCGCCGGCGACCGTCGACGCATACGTCAAGGGCTTCCCCGACGGGCAGCGGGAGGTGCTCGAGCAGGTGCGCGCAGCGCTGCGTCGCGCGGTGCCGGGTGGCGAGGAGAAGATCCGCTACGGCATCCCCGCGGTGATGTTCACCGACCGCTACGGCATCCACTTTGCGGGCTGGAAGAAGCATGTCGGGCTCTACCCCGTCGGTGAGCTCGACCCGGACCTCGAGGCCGAAGTGGGGCCGCACCGGGCGAAGAAGGACACGGTGCAGTTCTTCTATGTCGACGGCGTGCCCTTCGACCTCATCGAACGGATTGCGCGCGCGCTCGCGGCGCGCCACCGTGCCTGACCGGGACCACCCCGTGGAGTCACGGTCGTCTCAACCTCGACGGCGGGCGAGGAGGAAGGCCTGCGGCGTCTTCTCGTAGTCCTGAGCGGCGCGCTCGGTGTGGACGGTGACCCGGAAGCCGGCATCCGCGAGCTGTCTGGTCACGTGATCCGGGTCGTGCCGGTGCGCCTCGAAGGTCACCTCGTGACCGTATGCCTGCTCGTGCCGTACCGAGAACCCTCCGGCCTGGAAAGCCAACAACAGCAAGCCGTTCGACCGGACGACACGGTGCAGCTCGGCGAAGACCTCGGGCAGCAGCGCGGGCGGCGTGTGGATGATGGAGTACCACGCGACGACACCTCCCACCGATGCGTCGGCGAGGTCGAGCGAAGCCAGGCAGCCGGTGCGGAAGGCGATGTCGGGATGCCGCCGTTGCGCCTCAGCGACCATCCCCGGCGAAAGGTCGATGCCGCTGACCTCGAGACCGAGGGTTGCGAGATATCCGGTGATCCGGCCCGGCCCGCAGCCGACGTCGACGACCCGCCCGCCGCCCTCGAGGCCGACGAGCTCGGCGAAGTGCCCCAGAAGCGCGCGGTCGAGCGGGCTGCGCGCGAGCTCGTCTTCGAGCAGGCGCGCGTAGTCGACGGCCACCGTGTCGTACGCCGTCCGCGTCTCCGTGACGTGCAGGGGCTCGCTCATGCCGTCTGTGGGCGGCACACTCATGCAGGCTCCTGGGTGGTCGAGGCGGGACGGGGCGGCACAGGTGACGGTACGTCCCGTCATCGCTTCCCAACGGCCCGCCGCGCGGAAACATGTTGGCCCGGCTGGGACTCGAATCGGCAGAGTGGGGCATGCGGTACGTCGTGTGGGTCGATGCCTGGCAGATGCAGTGCTGCGGCGAGCCCTTCGCGGCCGGTGACCGGGTCGGGTGGACGCTGCGCGACCTACCCCGGGGGTGCCTCTTCGACGATGTCGTCGGCAGTGAGGTCGCGGCTCGCATCACGCACGCGGAGGAGCACCACGGCGCAGTGCCGGAGGACGCGCCCGTGGTCCACGGCACGGTGCGGGCGATCGTCGCCGCGCACGCCCGCTACGTGCGGGAGTCACGATGGGTGCCGGGTGAGCTGCGGACCGTCCGGTCCGCCGACGGCACGGACGAGGTGTCGGGGCTCAGCTTCAACGGCTACGTCGTCGACCTCGATGTCGCCGCGCCGACGTCCTGAGCCGGCTGCGGGGACGTGCCTAGGCTGGGCCCATGGCTGAGCTGCCCAGGAGCGTGCGGGGGAAGTGGTCGATCGCGTCGCGGGACTCGTTCCTGTCGATCGGGTCGACGGGGTCGGTGCTCTCGATCGGCAGCGTCGGGTCGGTGCTGTCGATCGGCAGCGTCGGATCATTCGCCTCGTTGCTGTCGATCGGGTCGTCGATGAGCGCGCTGTCGCTGCTGTCGAGCATGTCCCGGCTGTCGGTGCTCTCCCACCAGAGCGACGGATCGCTCCTGTCCGCGCAGTCGAGGCGGGCGGTGCGCGGCTACCGCGTCAACGGGACGCTGGGCCGGCGTCCCTAGGGCGGTAGACGAGCCAGAGTGCGCCGGTCGGTGTCGGCGTCGCGCTGACCAGCGTCAGTCGCTGCAGGTCGGTGGCGCGCTCGAAGAGCCGACGGCCCTCGGGGTCGACCGCGGGCGCCACGGCGAGGTGCAGCTCGTCGACGAGGCCTTCGGCGATCAGGGACTGGGCGAGCTCGATGCTGCCGTGGACGCCGATGTCGTTGCCGGGCAGCGCTTTGAGCTCGCGGACGATGTCGGCGAGCGAGCCCTGGACGGCCTCGGCGTCGCCCCACCCCTTGATGGACGACGTGGGGAGCGGGGTGGACGTGACGACGTACTTCTTGACGCCGTTGATGAAGTCGGCGAAGGGCTGGACGTCGGAGGTCGGCCAGTAGTGCGACCACGCGTCGTACATGTGGCGGCCGAGGAGCACGGCGTCCTGCTGCGCGATGAGCGCGTTCTCGCGCTCGATGAGCTCGTCGTCGAAGGTGGGCGGCTGTGGCTGGTCGGGGTCGACATCGGCTGGGAACAGCCGGTTCGGGTCGTCGACCGACCCGTCGAGCGAGGTGATGACGTAGACGACGATCTTGCGCATGTGTCTCCCAGGGTCGGTCAGGGGGCGGCGGGGCCGCTGAGGGTGAGGCCGAGCCACGCTGCGAGGTCGGTGATCTCGCGGTGGACGGCGGTCGTGGTCGCCTTGGTGAAGCGGACGTCCTCGTGGATGGCGTTGACGACGAGCGTGCCGGCCTTGCGGTCGGCCTGGGCGTCGAGCTTCCCGACGAGCCGGTCGTGGTGCAGGATCGGCAGCGCGAAGTAGCCCCACCGGCGCTGGTGCTTGGGCTTGTACATCTCGAGGATGTACTCGAAGCCCCAGAGCTGCTCGGCGCGGACGCGGTCGTGGATGAGGCGGTCGAACGGGCTGAGCAGTGCCGTGCGGCCCTCGAAGTCGCCCGCGACGTCTAGGTATGCCGGGTGGACGCGCCACGTGCCCGGCACCCCTTCGACCTCGGCGGGCTCGCCGGCGTCGCCGGCGAAGGGACCCTCGCCCGGCATCACCGTGCCGGTGGGGCGGGCGATGCCGAGGGCGGCGAGGCGCCGCTCGTTGCGGTGCGCGATGGCCTCGTCGAGGGTGAGCGTCGGCAGGTCGGGCGGGTAGACGCGCTCCGGCAGGTCGAAGTAACGCTGGCGACCCTTGCGCCCGGCGATGGCGACCTCGCCGCGCAGGGCCAGGGCCTCGAGCATCTTGGTGATGTTGCGGTTGTTGGTCCAGCCGGTCGAGGGCCACGGGACGACGCTCGTGTCGGCGATGTCGCGCGAGAGCAGTGGCCCGTCGGCCTCGAGTCTGGCGAGGATGTCGCGGCGGAAGGAGTCGTTGGCCTCGAGCCAGTCGGCCATGAACGGGTAGGGCTCGGCCTCGCGGACCTCTGCGAGGACGGCCGGGACGTCCTTGGGGCTGCGCACGTAGGCGACGGTCTCGACGAGGGTGCGGTCGTGTTCGATGGCCGTGGTCAGGTGAGCGGGGTCGTAGGTGCGGCCGAGCCGGCTCCACAGCACGAGGTCGGCGCTGGGCGCGACGGCCGCCGTCGGGTCGATCTGCAGGATGGTCAGCCGCTCGACCGTCGCGACGAGGTCGGTCGGACGCGATTGGTCGAGCAGCTGCGCGTGCACAGCGATGCGCCGTGCGTGCTCGACTGTGAGCTGGTGGACCACCATGTCGCCGACCCTAGCCACCACCGCCGACACGTGGCGGCCTAGCGCGCCGCCCAGCCCGTCACGTCAATGATCCGCAGCACGAGGACGCGGTCGAAGGGCCGATCCCGGTACTGGGGATAGCGGGCGGCCAGCAGTGCGACCAGGCCGTCCTCGCGCTGCGGCCAGGGGTCGGGCTCACGTTCCATCGAGGCGCGCACCCACCACAGTCGCGACCAGTCGTCTGGGTCCCAATGCTCGACGAGCAGCGTTGCGCGCGGGTCGGACTCGAGGTTGCGCTCGCGCTGGAGTCGGGTCGACGACTTCGGCTTGACGCGGTCGACGGGCACCCCGACGAAGCCGTCGGCATCGACGGCGAAGACGCACGGCACTGCGTCGACCCCGCGCGTGGCGTGGACGGTGCAGAGGATGCCGTGATCGTGGGCGACGAGCCGCGACATCGCCTCGCCGGGGCCGAGCTTCATCGCCGGACGGAGGCCGCGGGCAGCGTCAGGCCGTCGCGTTCGTCGTCCCACGCGGCAGCGCTGATGCGCCAGCCCTCGGCGGTACGGATGAGCTGGATCGACTTCATGCCGCGCCCGGTGAACGGCACACCGTCCTGCAGGCCCGCCTTGGCGTAGCTGCCGAACCAGTGCGCGATGTCGCCGAACACCTCGGTGCGGCCCGCGACCAGCCACTCGCGGAAGTCCGTGAGCGACTCGCCCGTCAACAACGCCTCGCGCGGCGCGATGAACTCCTCGACGGTCATGACGGAGGGTTCCAGGCCACAGGTCCGCACGACGACGGCCCGCGGGACGAAGAGCTCGCGCAGCTCGGTCATCCGCGCAGCGCAGCCGGGGCCGGAGACGAAGGCCCCGAAGAACGCGTCGACCACCGACCGGATCATGGCTTCGTCGTCGGTGTCGGTGTCCCTCTCGGCGTCGGCTCGTCCAGGCTGCTCGGTCGTCACGGCACCACCGTAGCGATGGCACGGGCGCGTCCGGCCGAACCGACGACGGTGAGAGCGGCGGCTCGCGGCAGCGGTTGGGCCTGGTACTTCGACAGGACCCAGGCGGTGGGCACCCGGGCCGGAGGGCACCCAGCAGCAGCACGGTCACGAGCACCCACAGCAGCCCGGCCAGCCCGGTGAGCAGCCACGCCACGGCTCCGAGCACCCAAGGGGTTGAGGTTGCCGGTGTGGCGGCTCATGCTGAGGACCATGGGAGTCGTCGACTTCGAGCTCGAGCGCAGGATCCAGGCGCCACCCGGCGACGTCTTCGCCCGGCTCGCCGGGATCGAGGCGTACGACGAGTGGATGCCCGCGAAGGGCAGTATCAGGCGGCATACGCGGCAGACGTCGCCGGGAGAGCCGGCGCTGGGAACGACGTACGTCGACGAGACGCGCTTCGGCCCGACCCCCGGCGAGATCGTGGAGTTCGATGCGCCGCACACGTTGACGTATCACTGGTGGAGCGGTTCGAGGTCCGGCAAGCTCAAGACGGAGGGGTGGCCCGGCTACTCGTTGGAGGCCGCGGACGACGGCACGACGCTGGTGCGCCACCACGCGAAGCTGCACACCTACGGCTGGTACCGGCTCGCCACGCCGGCACTGGGATGGATGGCCCGACGCGAACGCACCGCCACCGTCGATGCGCTCCGGGCCTCGTTCGAAGGATGAGAGGAACCCATGTCCGCCAAGCAGAGCATCGACGCCCCCCACGAGCGGCGGCCCTTCAAGGCCCACGGCCACATGGACGTGGTCACGTTCGGCGACTTCACCCTCGGCCGGGGCGTGTTCGAGCCGGGCTGGCGCTGGTCCGACGACGTCAAGCCCATCGCCGGCACCGACTCCTGTCAGACCCACCACACCGGCATCTGCCTGTCGGGCAGGATGACCGTCCGCTTCGACGACGGCACCGAGATCGCCATTGGGCCCGGCGACGTCATGGACCTCGCCCCCGGACACGACGCGTGGACCGAGGGCGACGAGCCGTGCCTGCTGCTCGACACCGGCATCAAGGCGTATGCCAAGCCCGAGTGAGGATCTCGCGGGTCGAGAGCGGTTCGGTATTGGAACCAGCGCTGCGCGTTGGGTCACCCAGCGTCTGGTGGGGTGTCGGCGGCTACGTCAGTGCTCCGGTGGGTGGAGCAGTGACGTAGCGCGCCCTCGACGACAGTGGGACTCGCGGCGCCTCGCCTCCGGCGGAGTCCGGGCACAAGCGCGGGGACGAGCGCGGGGACGAGCGCGGGGACGCGGGAGGCGTACTCGTCGTACGACGCCCCGAACGTCCGGCGGAGGTCGCGCTCCTCGAACACGATCCCGACGCCGATGTAGGCGGTGGCGGCAACGGTGAACAGCAGGTGGGGTGCGCTCATCCGAGGGGTGGCCCAGAAGGCGAGCACGAGCCCCGTCATCAACGGGTGCCGCACGAAGGCGTAGAGCCCGTCGACCTGCAGGTCGGAGGACGGCCCCGTGTCACGGGTGCTCGCCCAGCCGGCCTGGCGGAGCCCGACGAGCTCGAGGTGGTCGACGGCGAAGGTCGACGCGATCGCGAGGACCCAGCCGGACGCGCAGAGCGCCCAGAGGACGGCTGCGGCCGCGCCGTCGACGCGCCAGATCTGCTCGTCCCACGGTTGCCAGAGCGCCAGCAGCAGCGCGAGACAGAGATTCGTGGCGAGGACGTAGGTGGTGCGCTCCAGCTCGACCGGGACGAGTCGACGGAGTCGGGCCTTCACCGCGCGACGTGCCATCACCGAGTGCTGGACGGCGAAGAGCAGCAGGAGTGACAGGTCGATGGTGACCGCCCAGAAGGTCGTCGTGTGCGGTGGGCCGTCGACCGTGCGGTTGAGCGCGACTCCGGCGAGGAAGGCCATGGTCCACACGATGATCGCGAGGAACCCGCACCACGCGATGCCGGACAGGACGAGGTATGCGTGGCGGTATGCGTGGAGGTATGCGTGGCGTCGGGTCATGTCTTCATGCTGTCGGCGCAGGGTGGCCGGCACAGCCGTGGAACTACCCCACTTCTAGGCCTGGTGCGCGACGTACCAGACGGCCACCTGCGCGCGGGAGGTGAACCCGAGACGCAGCCGGATCCGCTCCAGGTGCGACTCGGCCGACCGCTCGGAGATGCCCAGCCGCTCTGCGAGCTGACGGTTCGTGAGGCCCTCGGCTACGAGTGCCGCGACCTCCGTCTGCCGCGCGGTGAGCCCGGTCGACACGGCTCGATGCAGCGGCGTCAGACCGAGGAACCGTCGCACGTGGTCGACCACGGACTGCGCGTCGCCGCTCGCGGGAAGGTGCGAGCGGCCCTCGAGCTCGACGAGCTGCGCCCCGGGGATCGCCCGCGCGAGCATCCGGCCTCCGCCCGGCGGGGCGGCCCGGTCTCCGCGCCGGTGCAGCACGAGCGTCGGCGCCTGGACCCGCCCGAGGCTCGGCGACACGTCCAGCTCGTAGGCGAGCCGCAGCAGCGCGACCGCGGTGTCGGCCGACGAGGCAGCGCGTTGGTAGCGCGCAACGATCCGACGGGTGCCGGCGTCGGCCTCCGGGGCGAAGAGCTCGGTGAGCACGTCCGAGCCCAGGCCCCAGTGGGTCGCCAGCAGGCCGAGCAGGTGACGCCTGCTGTCCTCGTCACCGAGCGAGCCCCCGGTGACCCAGCCGCCGTAGAGCACGAGCCGCGAGACCGTCTCCGGTCGCTCGGCCGCCCACTGTGCCGCCACCGGGGCACCCAGTGACCAGCCGAGGACGTCGAAGCGCGAGGCGCCCACCGCGTCGGTGACGGCGGCGATCGTCTCGAGCTCGAGCGACATCGTGCGGGGACCCTCGTAGGCGTCGGACAGGCCGCACCCGGGACGGTCGTAGCGCACGAGGGTGCGCCCCGACGACAGCGCCTCGTGGAACGTCCGCTCGGCGGGAATGGCCCACCCCATCTCGAGGTGACTGAGCCAGCCCGGCACGACCAGAAGGTACGGGCCGCTGCCCGTCAGGGCGTATGCCACGCGCGCGCCACTCGCGAGCGGCGCCCTTCCGAGGTGCTGCACTGCCACACCACCAGTGAACAGCCGGACGGGGTCAGCTGGTGATGTGAGCTGGTGATGTCAGCTGGTGATGTCAGCTGGTGATGTCAGCTGGTGATGTCAGCTGGTGATGTCCTTGCCCGCGAACCGGGCCCAGGCGAGCGACCCGAAGACGACGGCATACGCCAGGTCGACCCACAGGCCCTGGCTGACGTTGTCCCAGAAGGGCGGGTCGCGGAGCAGGTCGCCGAACGCCATCCACTGGTCCACGAGGAGCCACGGGTGCAGCCAGGCGATCTGGGGGACCGAGTCGGCGATCCACGACAGGATGGTGAAGATCATGAGCGCGACCGTGGCGGCCAGCGGCTGCTCGGTCAGCGTCGAGATGAAGAGGCCCACGGCGCCGAGGGCCGCCAGTCCTGCCGCGATGTAGAGGCTGACGAGCACGACCCGCCAGACGGCCGAGCCGAACGGGATCTCGGTGCCGGACAGGGTCAGCATCGGTCCGGTGCCGAAGAGGGCGATGCCGGCGACCGTCCCGGCGAGGACCACGACGGCGACCCCCCACAGCGCGCCGATCATGAGGGAGACGTACTTCGTGACGAGCAGCCGGGTCCGGCCCACCGGCACGGTCAGCAGGTAGCGGAGGGTCCCGAGGTTCGCCTCGCCGGCCACCGAGTCCCCCGCGAGCATCGCGATGGCGAGGGGGAGGAAGAGCCCCAGCTCGACACTGAGGGCAGCGAGCGGCACGAACAGTCCGTTCGAGGTGATGGAGGACAGGAAGTCCGGCCCCCGCCCTTCGCGTGGCGACGAGATCCGCACCGCGACCGCGATGAGGACGGGCACGGCGGCCAGGACGAGCAGCCCCATCTGGTTGCGCCGGCGGCCGGCGATGAGGCGCAGCTCGGACCGCAGGAGCCGCGTGGACAGCCGCCGCCTCGGTGGCGCGCCGGCCGGGCCGGTCGTGGCAGGAGCGTCGGTGAGGACCGGCTCAGTCGCTGACATCGAAGCCCTCCCCGGTGAGGGACAGGAAGAGGTCCTCGAGACTGGGGCTGGTCACGGTGAACTCCTTGACGCCGACGCCGCCCTCGACGAGCGATGCGACGATCTTCTCCGGTGCGATGCCGTCCGGCGCCCCGCGGACCCCGCCGGGCACCGCCTCGACGCCGCTGAGGCCGAGCTGCGACATGATCTCCGCCGCGACGGTGGGCTGTTCCGTGAGGACCCGCGCCGTCGGTGCCGCCCCGCCGCGCACCTCGGAGGCGGAGCCCTGGGCGACGAGCCGACCGTCTCGCATGACGCCGAGATGGGTGCACATCTGCTCCACCTCGGACAGCAGGTGGCTCGAGACGAAGACCGTCGTGCCGTCCGACGCCAGCGACGCGACGAGGTGGCGCACCTCGCGAGTTCCTTGTGGGTCAAGGCCGTTCGTCGGCTCGTCGAGCACGAGCAGCTCCCTGGGCCGGAGCAGGGCGGCGGCGATGGCCAGCCGCTGGCGCATGCCCAGGGAGTAGGCGCGGTAGCGCTTGCCCGCGGCTGCCAGCAGCCCCACCCGATCGAGTGCGGCGTCGATGCGCTGCCTGGCGGTTCGTGGGTCCGCAGTGAGGTCCGCCGCGTCGAGCCGTTGCAGGTTGGCCGGGCCGGACAGGTAGGGATGGAAGGCAGGACCCTCGACGAGGGATCCGACGCGGGGCAGCACGATTTGGCCACCCTGCGGGATCCGTTCGCCCAGAAGGCTGCTCGTGCCGGCGGACGGTCGCACGAGACCGAGCAGCATCCGGATCGTCGTCGTCTTGCCCGAGCCGTTCGGCCCGAGGAAGCCGTACACCGAGCCCCGTGGCACGACGAGGTCGACGGCGTCCACGGCGGCCTTGCCGCCGAAACGCTTGGTCAGCCCCCGGGACGCGATCGCGAGATCGGGCCGGTTGGTCCCGGGGGCAGACGTCCGCACCGCCTCGAGTGGTCGGGTCACTTCGCCGCCAGGGCCCGGTACAGCTGGTCCGGAGCGACGGCTCCGACGGCGACCCGGCCGTCGTCCGTCAGGACGAGCGTGAACAGGGTGCCCTCGAGCACGTGCCCGCGGCCCCAGGTGCCAGACGTGGTGGGAAGGGCCTTGAGTATGCCGTTCAGCTGGGCCGCACTGTCAGCCGCCGAACCGCCGGCGCCCTTCTGCGAGGTCGACGGCGAGCTCGACGTCGAGGTCGGGAGGGCGAACGGGGCCACGACGACCGTGCTCCACCCGGAGCCGACGATCCGCGGGGACCCCGACGCCTTGGGCACGGCGCCGGACGAGGGCGCGGTCGGCTTGGTGCCGGCGCCCTCGCGCCGGGGGGTCGCGGCGTCGGACTGGGTGACCGTCGTGCCGGCCGGCGGCGTGAACGCGAACTGGCGAGCGTCCGGCTTGGCGAAGTCGACGGCCGTGAAGCCGACCTCGAACGCCGGGTTCGTCCGCTTCGTCGAGTAGACCTGGACGCGCAGCGGGACGTGCTCCTGGCTGTCGATGGCGATCCGCACGGATCCGACGAGGGTGGTCCTGTCCTTCGGGGTGAGGACCAGCTCGTACGCGGAGCGGCCCGCGACCGACGCCGTGCCCGACGTCGTCACCGCCGTGTCCTTGCCCATCACGGCGAGGGCCGCGGCGGCCGCCTCGTCCGGCGTGCGGGGAACGCCGGACGGCAGCGGACCCGGGACTCCGGCCGAGGGGGCGTTCTCCGGGTGCTTGCCGGTCGCGCCGGCGCGCGCCTGGTCGGCATCCAGCGTGTGGTGCACCGCAGACTTGTCCGCGCTGGACCACAGCCAGACGTCCGCGCCGTTGTGGATGACGTCGGACTCGCCGTTGCCGCCGATGAGGGCGAGCCGCTGGCGAGTGGGGCCGTCGAGCCAGATCCGCCAGGTGTGCGTGCCGGAGACGAGCGAGGTCATCGAACTGCTCGCCGAGCCCGGCCGCCCCGAGCCGGCCAGGCCCGGGATCTCGGGCAGACCGAGATCCGAGCTCTGCACGACGGTGCCGGAGAGGCTCGAGACGTTCGCCGTGCGAACGTCCGCGAGCAGCTGGGCAGCGGTGCGGGACGGCAGTCCGCTGTCGGCGTTGGCCGTCTGGTTGACGGTCAGGGCCACGGCGCCGATGACACCCACCGCTGCGACGGGCAGCGCCCAACGGGTCCGGGGGTGGTCGAGGAAGATGCTCATGGGTCCATCGTGCGTGCCGGCTGCTGAGAGCCCCCTGAGACCGCGCATCCGCGACGAGCCGCACGTCGTCTCGCCCCGTGGCATCGTGGCAGTGTGCGGGTGCTGCTGGTGGAGGACGAGGCCCGGATGGCCGCCGCCGTCGTGCGCGGGTTGACGGCCGAGGGGTTCGTCGTCGACCACGTCGCGGACGGACAGGCTGGCCTCGAGGCGGCGCGTTTCGGCACCTACGACGTCGTCGTCCTCGACATCATGCTGCCGCTGATGTCCGGCTACACGGTCGTCAAGACGCTTCGGGCCGAGCAGAACTGGGTGCCGGTGCTGCTCCTCACCGCGAAGGACGGGGAGTACGACGAGGCCGACGGACTCGACTACGGCGCGGACGACTACCTGACCAAGCCGTTCTCCTTCGTCGTCCTCGTGGCCCGGCTCCGGGCCCTCGTCCGCCGTGACCCGACGCCTCGTCCGGCGGTGATCGAGGCCGCCGGCGTGACCCTCGATCCGGCGGCCCACCGGGTCGAGGTCGACGGCGCGGAGGTCTCGCTGGCTCCCCGGGAGTTCCTCCTCCTCGAGCACCTCCTGCGTGCGCATCCCGCCGTCGTCCCCAAGGAGGACCTCCTCCTGAAGGTCTGGGGGGACCTCGATGACGCCAACGTCGTCGAGGTCTACATCGGCTACCTGCGCCGCAAGCTCGGCAGGACGCGGATCGAGACGGTGCGCGGCGTCGGCTACCGGATGGCGACGTGACCGGCGAGCCCGGCGAGCCCGGCGAGCCCCGTGACTCCGGCGACTCTCCCCGCAGGTCGGTGCGGCACCGGTTCGCCAGGCTGAGCATCCGGGCCCGCCTGCTGCTCGTCGGGATCGCAGGCCTCGCCGCCGCGCTCCTCATCGGTGGCCTCGTGCTCTACGCGGTCCTCACCGCCTCGCTCGGTCGCTCCATCGAGGGTTCGGCCCGGGCCAGCGCCCAACAGGTGGCCCTGCTCGTCGATGCGGGGCGCATGCCCGACCCGGTGCCGGTCTCCGGGTCCCAGGTCGTCCAGGTCCTCGATGCCCAGTCACGCGTCGTGTCCGGGTCGGTGACGGCGGACCGGTTGACCCCGCTCGTCACGCCCGACGAGCTGCGGCGCGCCCTCGCCGGCGAGCAGGTGATCGTGCCGGGCAGCCGCTCCGGCCTCTCCGGCCGTCTGCAGCTCGCGGCGGTTCCGGCCGGAGCGGCCGTGGCGACGGGCCGTGAGTACGCCGTCGTCGCGGCGGCGCCCACCGGGGACATCGAGCAGAGCGCCAGGACGCTTCGCACCCTGCTGCTGTGGATCTTCCCCCTGCTCCTCGCAGTCCTGGCCGTCATCGCCTGGCGCGTCATCGGAGCTGCCCTCGCGCCGGTCGAGGCGCTCCGACGCGGCGCCGAACGGATCGACGAGTCGTCCTCGGAGAGCGAGCGGCTGCCGGTGCCACCGACGCGGGACGAGGTCAGCGCCCTGGCGGCGACGCTCAACGCGATGCTCGACCGGATCACGGTCGCCCGGCGGAAGCAGCGCTCCTTCATCGCCGACGCCGCCCACGAGCTGCGCAGCCCGCTCGCCAGCATGCGCACCCAGCTCGAGGTGGCTCATCGGCTCGGTGAGGGTGGCGACCTGCCGGTGGGGCTGCTGGCCGAGGTGGACCGCCTGACGGTGCTCGCGGACGACCTGCTCCTGCTGGCGCGGGCGGAGGACGCCGCGACGTCTCGCCCGTCTGCCGGCGTCGACGTCACCGCGCTCCTCTCGGACGTCGCCGACCGGTATGCCGGCGCTCGTGTCCCGGTGCGCACGTCGCCCGGGCTGGCTGGTCGCCGGCTGCGGACCCTCGCGCCCGCCGTCGACGTGACCCGCGCCCTGACGAATCTCGTCGACAACGCGGTCCGGCACGCGCGCAGCCTGGTCGTCCTCGACGCCACGGCCGTGGGACACCAGGTCGAGGTGACCGTCACCGACGACGGGCACGGCATCCCGATCGAGGACCGCGACCGGGTCTTCGACCGGTTCCTGCGGCTCGACGAGGCTCGCGACCGGGACAGCGGAGGCAGCGGACTGGGCCTGCCGATCACGCGGGCGCTGCTGCGGCGCAGCGGTGGCGACGTGCGCCTCGAGGACGCCGGACCGGGTCTGCGGGCCGTGGTCTGCCTTCCGCCCGACCGCTGACCCGAACACCCCTAGGGTGGAGCGATGGCGACGGTCAGGCAGGTCCAGGTCACCTTCGACTGCGCAGCACCGGAGCGCGTCGCTCGTTTCTGGTGCGAGGTGCTGGGCTACGTCGTGCCTCCCCCGCCAGAGGGGTACGCCTCGTGGGAGCAGCTCGACCGGGAGCTGCCGGCGGAGCGCCAGGGCTCGGCCTTCGCCTGCATCGACCCCACCGGGGTGGGGCCGCGCCTCTTCTTCCAGCGCGTCCCCGAGGGCAAGGTCGTCAAGAACCGGGTGCATCTCGACGTCCGGGTGGGCACCGGCCTCGTGGGCGAGGAGCGTCTGGCCGCGCTGGAGGCCGAGTGTGCACGACTCGTCGCGCTCGGTGCGGTGCGCGAGCGACTGATGCGCGCCGATGGCTTCAACGAGTCGTGCATCGTCATGCAGGACATCGAGGGCAACGAGTTCTGCCTCGACTGAACCACCGTCGCGGAAGAGGACCGACGTCCTGTGCCGCCCCGCGTGTTTCTGCGCGGCGCAGCGGTGCTCAGAGGGGGCGGTGGCGACCGATCGAGAGCGCGAGGCCCGTCAGCAGGACGAGGGCGGCCAGCAGGCCGAAGGCGGCGCTGAGGTCGATGTCCTGCTCGCTCACCGTGACGTGCTTGGGGAGGTCGGCCAGCACCTTCGTCAGGCCGTCGGCGTCGGTGGCGGCGAAGTACGTGCCACCCGTCTTGTTGGCGACGTTCCGCAGGGCGGCCTCGTCGACGACGAGGAAGCTGCGGCCGCCCAGCGCCCCGGCCCCGGCACCGGTGAGGTCGCGGTTGCTCGGGACGGAGAAGCTGCCGTACTGGTCGCGCGTGCAGGCCATCTGGGTCGGGTTCGTCGTGCCGAAGCCGATCGGATAGACCCGCACCCCGCGCGCCGCGGCCTGCTCGGCCGCCTGGGACGGCGTCACGCCACGGGTGTTCGCCCCGTCCGTGAGCAGCACGATGATCTCCGGCGCCACGTCCACCGCTCCACCAGCGGGCCCACCGGCGGGCCCACCGGCCGTCGACCTCGGTGTGGGCGTCGGGCCACCGATGCCGGGCCCGTCCGTCGTCGGCTCGTCGACGGGATCCGACGGCGCCACGTTCGGGTCCAGCTCGGCGATCGCGTCGATCGACCGCAGGATCGCCGATCCGATCGTCGTCCCGCGGCCCGTCGTCACGGCATCCAGGGCCGCCAGGAGCTCGTCCCGGTGGGTCGTCGGCGCCACCGCCAGCTGGGCGAACCCGGAGAACACGACGAGGCCGATCTTCGTCTCCCCGTCCTGCCCCTGCACGAACGACCGCACGGCCGCCTGCGCGGCGCTCAACCGGTTCGGCAGGACGTCCGTCGCGCACATCGACCCCGACACGTCCAGGGCGAGGATGACCGTCGAGCTCGACGCCGGCACCTCGGCCCGCACGGTCGGCCGGGCGCTCGCCGCCCCCAGCAGTCCCAGGGCACCCAGCACCAGGACGACCGGCACGTGCCGCCGCCATGACCGGGCCCCGACACCCGCAGTCCTCAGCAGGGCGACGTTCGAGAAACGGACCGCCTGCCGACGTCGACGCCGCAGCTGCCACACGTAGACGCCGAGCAGCACCGGGACGAACCCGAGCACCAGCAGCATCCACGGCAGCCCGAACGTCACGTCAGATCACCCGCCCCTGTCGCAGGACCGACAGCGTGGCCCCGCCGAGCAGCAGGGCGGCACCGAGCGCCGCCAGCCACGAGGTCACCTCGTGCGGGACCGTCCGCGCCGTCCACGTCAGCTCGATCGCGTCATAGACCGCCGCCAGGGACGCCGCGTCCGACGCTCGCCGGTACGTCCCGCCAGTGGTGGCCGCGATGGCCTGCAGGGACGACTCGTCGAGGGCCGTCGCGATGCTGAAGCCGTCCACCTCGATCGTCGTCCCGTTCGGTGTCCCGAGCCCGATCGGTTCGATCCGGACTCCCGCCGCCGACGCGAGATCGGCCGCGCCGGAGGGCCCGGTGTCCGACGTGTCCTCGCCGTCGGTGAGCAGCACGATCGCGGTCCCGCCGTGGTAGCCGATCGGCGTCTCCCCGTCCGTCCCCTTCTCCGCGTCGCCGGGCGGCTTGACCGGCCGGCCGACGATCGCACCGAGCCCGCTGAGGATGCCCTGACTGAGCGACGTGTCCCCCGAGGGCTTCAGCCGCGCCACGGCGGCCAGCACCGCGGCCCGGTCCTCGGTCGGCCGTTGCGTCACGAGCGCGGACCCGCCGAACGCCACCACCGCGATGCGCACCGATGACGGCTGCTTCGCGACGAACGATCGCGCCGCAGCCTTCGCCGCCTCCAGCCGTGACGGCAGCACGTCCGTCGCGGCCATGCTGTTCGACACGTCGAAGGCGAGCACGACCGTGCCCTCGCGGTGCGGCTCCGCGATCGAGGCCACCGGCCGCGTCAGCGACAGCGCCATGACGGCCAGGGCCGCGATGAGCAGCGCGGGTCCCACGTGCCGCCACCGTCCGCGAGGCGGCGGCACCACGAGACCCTGTGCCGCCAGCTCCCGCCGTCGCGCCTCCGCGGTCTGCAGGGCCCGCCGGTAGGCGACGACGAGCAGCGGCACGACGAGCAGCCCCGCGAGCGCCCAGGGCCACGTCAGCGACACCCCGCTCATCGCCGTCTCCTCATCGCCGTCTCCTCATCGCCGCCACCTCATCGCCGTCTCCGGCGCCGCAGCTCCGAGATCCGCATGAGTGACCGCACGAGGTCGTCGTCAGTCCGCAGCGGGCACAGGTCGACACCGACCTTGCGCGCCCGGGCCTCGAGGTCCGCCTGCCGCGCCTCCGCCGCCGCGGCCAGCCGGGCCCGGAAACCGACGTCGCTCGTGTCGACGAAGATCTGCTCGCCCGTCTCCGCGTCCTCGACGTAGACCCCGCCCGCGTCGGGCAGCTCGCTCTCGCGCGGGTCGATGACCTGGATCGCCACGACCTCGTGCCGGCGCGCCAGTCGCGACAGCGGGGCCTCCCACCCGTCCGTCGTGATGAAGTCCGACACGACGAGCACGAGCGACCGCCTGCGCGCGATGCCGTATGCCGTCGCGAGCAGCGCCCCGAGGTCCGTGACGGCCCCCGAGGGGGCTGGGCTTCGGACGCGTCCTCGACGACCCGGCACACGGCGCACGCCCGGAGGGTTGGGCCCGGCGGTCTCCGCCCGGCGTGGGCCCCGTCGACGCTGGGGGGTCGCCGGCTCGAGAGCAGCGGCCCGGGCCTCGCGCCGGTCGAGCAGGGTCTTCGCGATCCGCAGCACCTGGTTGCGGCCCGACGCCGGCGGGATCACCGCGTCGACGCCGGTGTCCATGATGATCGCGCCGACCCGGCTCCCGCCGCGGGTCAGCACGTGTGCCAGCGTCGTCGCCACCTCGGCGAGCACGAGGTCCTTCTGCCGGTCCACCGGTCCGAAGCCCATCGACGCCGAGTGGTCGAGCAGCAGCCACGCCGTCAGCTCGCGGTCCTCGACGAACTGCCGCACGTAGGGCTCGTCGAGCCGCGCCGTGACGTTCCACTCGATGTGGCGCAGGTCGTCGCCCGGCACGTACTCGCGCAGGTCGGTGAAGTCGAGCCCCGATCCGCGGAAGAGGGTGCGGTAGTCGCCCTGGAGTCGCCCGTCGAGTCGCCGCACGACCCTCCACTCGAGGCGTCGCAGCAGGCGCTCGGCGCTCAGCGGGGCGGTCGCGCCCATGTCGAGTCCCCAGCAGCACCAGGCAGGCCAGCCCCGTCGAAGCCGCTCGTCCGCTCTCCCAGCGGCGCGGTCGGCACGGGCACGGCCTCGAGGAGCGGCGCCAGCAGGTCGTCGGGCGACAGGTCCTCGGCCAGCGCCTCGTAGGACAGCACGATCCGGTGCCGCAGCACGTCCCGAGCGAGGTCGCGCACGTCGCCGGGCAGGGCGTAGTCCCGTCCTCGCAGGAACGCCAGCGCCCGAGCGGCGAGGACGAGGTTGATCGACGCCCGCGGGCTCGCGCCGTAGGTCAGCAGCCGGGCCAGGTCGTGCCGGCCGATGCCCGCAGGATCGCGGGTCGCGGTGGCCAGCCGGACGGCATACTCGATCACCGCGGGGTCGACGTAGACGGCGTCCGCCTCGCGCTGGAAACCGCGCAGCATCTCCGGGTCGAGCACCTTGACCGTCGCGACGGCGGCGGCGATCTGCCGCTCGACGACGACGAACTCCTCAGCGGCAGAGGGATATCCGATGAGCACCTTGAGCATGAAGCGGTCGACCTGAGCCTCGGGAAGCGCATACGTCCCCTCCGACTCGATGGGATTCTGGGTCGCCATGACGAGGAACGGGTCCGGCGCCGGGAAGGTCTCGCGCCCGATCGTCACCTGCCGCTCCTGCATGACCTCGAGCAGCGCGCTCTGCACCTTCGCCGGCGCGCGGTTGATCTCGTCGGCGAGCACGAGGTTGGCGAAGACCGGCCCGAGAGAGACCTGGAACTCGCCCTCCTTCTGGTTGTAGATCCGCGTCCCGACGAGGTCGGCCGGCACGAGGTCGGGGGTGAACTGGATCCGCTGGAAGTCGCCGCCGATGGCCTGCGCGAGCGTCTTGACCGCCATCGTCTTCGCCAGCCCCGGCACGCCCTCGACGAGCAGGTGCCCCCGCGCGAGCAGCGCCACGAGCATCCGCTCGACGAGCACGTCCTGCCCGACGATCGTCCGCTTCACCTCGTAGAGCGCCTGCTCGAGCGCGTGCCGACCAGTAGGTGCGTCGCCGTCCATGCCGTCCTCCTGGTCGTTGCCGAGTGTGGTTCGCGTATGCCGTGTGGTTGTCCGTGTGGTTGTCCGTGTCGTCGCCCGGCCGGTTGGGTCGCCTCAGCGGGGCGGGCTGCCCGCCGCCCCAGCCGCCGTCGCGATCGGGACCGCGAAGCCGATGCCGACGAAGAGGCTCTGGTCGGTGGGGTTGGCCAGCCCCGTGACGATGCCGACGACCTGCCCGGCCTTGTTGAGCAACGGGCCGCCGGAGTTGCCGGGGTTGACGGCTGCGTCGATCTGGATGAGGTGCTCGAGCTTGCGGTTGCCGGTGACGCTCACCGTCCGGTCGAGCGCCGAGACGACCCCGGCCGAGAGCGAGTCGACGAGCCCGAGCGGGTGGCCCACGGCGAAGACCGGCGCCCCGACCGCCACCCCCGCGCCGAGCACCGCCGGCACGACCGTCTCCGGCAGGGTGGCGGGGGTCAGCGTCGCGATGTCGCTGTCCGGTCTGCGGCTCGCGATCCTCGCCGGGGAGGTCGTGCCGTCGGCGAAGGTGACGGTGATCGCGCTCGCCCCGTCGACGACGTGCAGCGCCGTGAGCACGGTGCCGTCGGCGTTGACGACCACACCGGCGCCCGTGCCCTCGGCAGGGCGGCTGTCGACGGTCTCCCGGGTCTGGATGAGCACGAGCGAGGGCGCGATCGCCGCGTGCGCGACGGACCCGTCGGCCGGGGCGGCCGCGTCCGCCTCGGCCTGCTTCGCGATGCCGCGCTGGACACTCGTGTCGACGTCGCGCTGGGTGAGGACGGGCGGTCCCGGAGGTCGCGTGACGGCATACGTCGTCACCAGCGCGACGACGACAACGAGCGCGACGAGACCCCACAATGCCCTGCGTGGCACCCGGGCCAGCCGGGCGCGGACGCGGTCCCACCGGCGGGGCGGCGGAGGTTCGTCCCGCTGCGGGGTGGGAGCGAGCAGGGGAAGCCGGGCACCGGCGGCGGCAGTGTTGGCGGCGGTTTCGACGGCAGTGTCGACGGCAGTGTCGCGTGCGGAGGGAGCGGTGACCCGTGCCACCTTCTCGACGATACGTTTCATCGACCGGGGCGGAAGGGGCTTGTCGAGACTTCACAGGATCACGCGAAGCAAGGACGCCGGCCCCGGCACACGGTAGATAAGGGGTATGTCGTCCGTCGGGACCCTCGTGCGTCAGCGCCTTGCCGACCAGCGGGATGCCCTGCGGCTGGCCGAGACGGCCGCTCGCGGGGGTGGTTCGTCGGGTGTGCACGACCTCCGGGTGGCGATGCGGCGCATCCGGTCGGTGCTCGCGACCTTCCGGCCGGTGTTCGACACGTCCGTGACCGAGCCGCTCCGCGCCGAGCTCAAGGCCGCGTCCGTGCAACTCGGGCAGTCCCGGGATGCGGAGGTCGCGGCCGAGATCACCGACCACCTGCTCGACGACCTCGCGCTCGCGGGGCGGGACGAGGATGCCGCCGTGGCCGGTCTGCGCGCCCGGCTGCGCCTCGACGCGACCGCCGCCGGCGACGTCGTCGACGAGACGCTCGACTCCACCGCGTATGCCGCCCTGATCATCCTGCTCGACGAGGTCGTCACGCACCCGCCCCTCACGGACGTGGCGCTGCGCGACGCCCGCCCGGTGGCCCGCAAGCGGGTGCGCCACGAGGCCCGCCGCTTCGCCCGGCTCGCGGGCGCAGCCCGGGACGGCTCAGACGGCGACGTCCGGGGAGCGACGGGGGAGCACGGGTCGTCGCCGCACGACGACGCCGACCGTGCCGCCCGGCTCCACGAGGTGCGCAAGGCGGCCAAGCGGCTGCGCTACGCGGCCGAGACCGCGCGCCCCGTCGGGGGCAAGCGGATGGGGCGGATCACCGACCTGTCCAAGGCGGTGCAGATGGCCCTCGGCGAGCACCACGACGCCGTCATGACCCGTGCGACCCTGCGCCACCTCGCCCTCGACGAGGCGGTCGGGGAGGCAGCTGCCTTCCTCCTCGGCCATCTCGACGCTGACGAGCAGCGCGCGATGTCGACCCTCGAGAAGCACGCCTGGCACTCGATCGACGACCTCCTGGACGAGATCGACGTCACCGCCTGACCGTTCTCCACCGCCTCGTCCGCGAGCCGGCACGAGTGGCTGGGAGCTGGCTCAGGGGTGTTTGCGGTTTCCAGCTGAGACGAGGCGCGGGACGGGCTGGTCCGGATGGGGGTCGTCGCCGACCTCCTTCTGGGCCAGCCACATCCGTGCCTCGAGCTCGTCGCGCACCTGCGCGTAGGCCGGGTCGTCGGCGACGTTGAGCAGCTCCTCCGGGTCGGCCTCGAGGTCGTAGAGCTCCCACTCCTGGGCGAAGCGGCGGTCGGAGCAGCCGGGCAGCCCGAGCCCGTCGTTGTAGAAGAAGATCAGCGTGTAGCGGTGCGTGCGATAGCCGTAGTGCGCCCCGACCTGGTGGCTGCGGTCGTCGTGCATCCAGTAGCGGTAGTAGAAGCCCTCGGTGTCCCGGTCCCGATCGCTCTCCCGATCGGCCTGCCCCTCAGCCGCGCCCGTGACGTCGCGCCAGAACGACCGCCCCTGCATGCGCGGCGGCACCTCGACCCCGGCCGCCTCGAGCAGGGTCGGCGCGATGTCGACGTTGGTGACGATCCGGTCGAGCGACTGCCCCGACTCGACGGCTCGCGGGTAGGAGAGCACGAACGGCATCCGGATGGACTCCTCGTACATGAACCGCTTGTCGAACCAGCCGTGGTCGCCGAGGAAGAAGCCCTGGTCGGAGGAGTAGATGACGATCGTGTCGTCGAGGTCGCCGCGCTCCCGCAGCCAGTCCGTGACGCGGCCGACGTTGTCGTCGACGGAGGCGACGCACGCGAGGTAGTCCTCCATGTAGCGCTGGTACTTCCACAGCGCTTCCTCGTCGTGGGTCAGCCCCTCGGGCACGGGCTGCTTGAGGTCCGCGGCCGTCAGGTGGTCGGCGACGCGCATCGCCGCCCGCCGTGCCGTGTCGGAGCGGCCGGCGAGGTCGTCGGTGAACGTCGCGGGCACCGGGATCGGCGCGCCCCCGAGGGCCCCGCCCTCGGCATACAACCCCTCGTGGGCGGCGTCCGGTTCCCACGGACGATGCGGCGCCTTGTGCCAGACGAGCACGCACCACGGCTCCTCGCCCGAGCCCTCGTCACCTGCGAGCGACTCGACCCAGTCGATCGCGAGGTCGGTGATGAGCTCGGTGGCGTAGCCCCGCTCAACCCGCAGCCCGTCCGGGGAGAGGAAGCGCGGGTCGTGGTACTCACCCTGGTCGATGAGCGCGTCCCACCGGTCGAAGCCCTGCGGGTCGTGGTCGACCCCGTCGGTGCTGCCCTGGCCCATGTGCCACTTGCCGACGAAGGCCGTGCGGTAGCCCGCCTCGCGCAGCGCCGTGACGAAGGTCGGCTGGGAGGCGTCGATGAAGGTGTCGAGCGTCGTGACGCCGTTGACGTGGCTGTAGGTGCCGGTGAGGATCGAGGCCCGGCTCGGCGCGCACAGCGAGTTGGTGGCGAAGAGGTTGTCGAGACGCACACCGGCGCTCGCGACCGCGTCGATGTGCGGCGTGCGGTTGACGACCGAGCCGTAGTTGCCGATCGCGTGCGCGGCGTGGTCGTCGCTGAGCAGGAAGACGATGTTGGGCCGGCGCGTGCTCATGAGCCGTCTTCCGTCGCAACGCTGCCCGTCCGGTAGGCGTCCGCGGCGGCCCGGATGCGCGCCACATACGCGGTCCACCACGCGTCGTCGCCCATCTCGTCGTGGTCCCGGCCGCCGCGTCCGTCGATCGACTCGCGCAGGACGTCGGCGTGCCCGGCGTGCTGCGACACCTCCGCGACGCACCGCACGAGCAGCGAGCCCAACGTCGTCTGCCGCCGCTCCTCTGGCCACCATGCCACGCTCGCCGGGGCGTCGAGCGGCAGCTCGCGCACGACGGCGTCGCAGTGCGCCCACACCCGGCGGTAGAGCGCGACGAGGTCCTCGCGCGACTCCTCGGCGGTCGCCCACATGTCGGCGGAGTCCCAGATCGAGCCGTCCTCGACCCACGGCAGCCGCTCGCCCGAGGGTCGGCCGAGGGAGTCGCCGAAATAGGCGAGCTCCACCCCGGCCACGTGCTTGACGAGGCCGAGCAGGTTCGTGCCGCTCGGCGTCAGCGGGCGGCGCACGTCGTAGTCGCCCAGCCCGTCGAGCGACCGCAGCAGGGCGTCGCGGCCCTGCTGGAGGTAGCGCAGGAGCTCATCGGTCATCCCCGCATCGGCGGGTGCGTTCGTCGTCGCGCTCACCCCACCCACGCTAGACGCCGCCGCCGACGACGCGAAGAGCCGGCGTATGCCGGGTGGCTGCCACTCAGGACGTCGCGCCTTCCAGCGCCCTGCCCTCGCGACGCGCCGCCGCCGGCGAGCCGGGGGTCGGTGCGAACCGCCAGATCAGGCCCTGCTGCATGAAGGTCCACGCGTTGTTGAAGAGCCAGTAGACGACGAGCCCCGCCGGCACGAAGACTGCCGCCGCGAGCACGCCCACGGCGCCGAGCCACGGCATGAGTCGCTGGACCGTCGCCATCCCCTCGGGCAGGTCGGCGACATCGGTCATCGGCAGCACGAACCAGCGCTGCGCGAGCAGGCTGAGCAGTGCCGCGCCGCCGGCCAGCGCCACCATGACGAGTCCCGCGGGAAGGCTGGCCGAGAGCGTCGAGCCGAGGTGGCTCGTCAGGTGCAGACCGGCGATCGAGGCCGTGGCCGCCGAGGCGACGAGCCCGGCGTCGAGCGCCCCGACCGCGTGGCCGGACGTGAGGTCGGAGAGGACCCGGTAGAGCGCATAGAAGAGCGGCAGCTGGAGCATCGCCGGCGCTAGGCTCCACCCCGAGACGCCGTGCTCGGCGTGGATCGCCTTCTGCTCGGCCCGCATCGCGGTGAGCTGCTCGAGGTCGCGGCTGCCGGCATACCTCTGGCGCAGCTCGCGCAGCTGGGGTGCTGCATGGGCGCGGGCGTGCGACGACCGGACCCCGTGGATGGTGACGGGCAGCAGGATCGTCCGGACGGCGACGACGAGCAGCAGGACGGCGAGCAGCCAGGCGCCCGCGGAGCCGGGGCTCAGACCGATCGCGGTTGCGACGTCGTGAGTGACCGCGAGGACCGCGGCGACGGCGTCGGTGACGGGGGACAACAGGGCAGGCAGGAAGTCAGGCATGGGTGAAGCTCCTCGGCTCGGCCCGCCCGTGACGGTGCGGGCCAGTTCTCGAACTGGGTCAGGGCAGTGCCCCGAACGCCGCGGGTGCGGCGGACGGGGTCAGTACCGACCCGGCGCTCGAGGACGCTGGGGACAGCTCGGTGCGTCGAGGGCGCACCAGTACGCCGTCGACGCGGGCACCGCGCCCGCCACTCCCGAGGGGTGGGCGCGCACCGGCAGCGGCTGCACCACGTGGTGACCGGTCGAGGCCAGCAGGGCCGTGAGCACGCCGACCGCGGCAGCGGTGAGGAGCACCTGGCCGGCGCTCGCGTCGGTGACCGAGCTGGTCAGTGACCCGAGGAAGACGACGACGGTCGCGGCGAGGCTCGCCACGAGGGCGGGCAGTGACGAGACGACAGGTGATGCGGTGGTGGACGACGCGCGGTCGCGCAGGACGCTCATGCGTCGCCTCCCTCCTCACCGGGGGCGGGCCCCGGAGTCACCACGAGCGTACGTCACCCCGCCTCCTCGACCACGACACTCGGCATACGAACGGATCCGGGTGCCCCGGGTGGCCCGGGTGCCCCGGGTTAACCGGTTGCCCGCGGTCTCGCGGGTCCGTACGTTGCGGCGCATGGCTACCCGTGTGCCGTACCGACCGCTGCCGATCGACCAGACGGATGTCGTCTACGACCACGGACCCGACTCGGTCCGGCGCGACGGCGTGCCCGCCGGGGAGACTCTCGAGCTGCGGATCGACGACAGCGCCACCTACCCCGGGACGTCACGGACGGTCTGGGTCCACGTGCCGGCCGCCTGTGACCCGGCCGTGCCCGCCTCGCTCATGGTCTTCAACGACGGCTGGTGGTACCTCGACCCGGAGGGTGAGGTCCGCGGCGGGATCGTCCTCGACAACCTCGTCCACACGGGTGAGATCCCGGCGACCATCGGGGTCTTCGTCGATCCGGGCGTCTTCGAGGACCGCGAGGACCCCGACGAGCGGAAGAACCGCAACGAGGAGTACGACGCCTTCGACGACCGCTACGTCACGTTCCTGCTCGACGAGGTGCTCCCGCTCGTGACGGCGCGCTGGGCCGTGAGCGAGGACCCCGACCGCTGGGGCATCTGCGGCGGGAGCAGCGGCGGCAACGGCGCCTTCACCGCGGCCTGGCTGCGGCCCGACCGCTTCCGCAAGGTCGTCGCCTACCTCTCGAGCTTCGCGCAGATGCCCGACGGCAACCCGTATCCCGCGCTCCTGCCGACCGTCCCACGCAAGCCGCTGCGGGTCCTCCTCCAGGCCGGCCACCGCGACCTGAACTGGGCCCAGCCCGAGTGGAACTGGCTCGCGGAGAACCTTCGCACCGCAGCGGCGCTCGCCGAGGGCGGCTACGACGTCCGCCTGGTGCTCGGCGACGGCGGCCACAGTGCCAACCACGGCGGCGTCCTGCTCCCCGACGCGCTGCGGTGGGTCTGGCGTGCCGGTGATTCGGACGGCGCCGCATGACCGCCCTCGACCGGGGCGCCGCTTGCCTGCTCGTGACGGGTGCACCCGGGGCCGGGAAGTCGACCGTGACCCGCCTGGTCGCGGCGACCCTCAGGCGCTCGGCCCTGCTCAACGGGGACGCCGTGCACGGCCTCGTCGTGAGCGGCCGCGTCTGGCCGCTCGGTGAGCCCGCCGACGAGGCCGCTCGGCAGGTGCGCCTCGGCAACGCGAACCTCTGTGCGCTCGCTGCCAACCTCGCTGACGCCGGCTTCACGCCCGTCATCGACTGGATCGTGCCCGACCGCGCGCAGCTCGACGGCTTCCTCACGGCGCTCGCGCCGCGCCGCGTCGTCCTCGTCGTGCTGGACCCGGGCGCCGAGGCCTGCCGGCAGCGCGACGCCGCGCGTCATCCCGACGAGCAGTTCGCCTTCGACGGCCACGAAGCGCTCACTGCGACGATGCGCGATGGCTACGGCGGGCTCGGCTGGTGGCTCGACACGTCCGCGCTGACGCCCGAGGAGACCGCCGAGCGGGTGGTCGTCCACGCATACGCCCTCGGTGGTGTCCCGGCCAGCGGGCGCTGACGAGCTCTGGGCTCTGGCAACGTCCGGACGCGGCCGGTCCCACCGTCCTATCCTCGGGACAGGGCGCATGTCCCGCGACCCTCGAGGAGGGCAGCCATGGCGGAGTCCGGCACCGAGCCCGGCCCGAGGCCCCGGCGCTCCCGGCCCACCCGGGCGGACCGTGGTGCGCAGCCCCCCCGAACGCCCCTGATGTTCGACCGCTTCGAACTCGTCCTCCTCTTCGTGATCATCACCATCGCCGTCCAGGGGCTCGTCGACGTGAGCGGTTCGGCGCTCGCCCGGACGTTCGCGCACGCGATCACGGGACTGTCGCTCCTCGCTGCAGTCCGCGCCACCGGTGCACGCCGGCAGTGGCGCCGCGCCGTGGACGTCCTCGTGGTCCTCGTCCTCGCCGTCAGCGCTGCTTCCGTCGCGGTCCGCTGGGGCAGCAACGAGTCGGCCGTGCCACCCGAGACGTCGTGGCTGATCGCCGCCGCGCTGACTCCGGTCCTCGTGGCCCGCCGCCTGCTCCAGCATCAGGTGGTGACGCTCCAGACGATCATGGGAGCCGTCGCGGCCTACCTGCAGATCGCCGTCGCGTACGCCTTCCTCTTCCAGACGGTCGACGCCTACAGCGCGACGAACTTCTTCGGCAAGGACACCCCGACGACGACGTACATGTACTTCAGCCTCGTCACGATCTCGACGGTCGGCTACGGCGACTTCGTGGCCGTCACCAGCTTCGGCCGGATGGCCTCGGCGAGCGAGGCGGTGCTGGGGCAGGTCTTCCTCGTCACCTTCGTGGCGCTCATCGTGTCGCGCTTCGGGGTGCACCTGCCGCTGGGTCGGCACGCGGACGACCCTCTCGGGCCCGTCGGCGAAGCAGCCGACGAGCAGTCCGACGCAGACGCTGACGGCGGGACGTGAGCAGGCTCAGGTGGTGGTGCCGAGGTCGATGCTCTCCCCGACCGACCGCTCCAGCACGACGGGTATGCCGGCCGGCAGCCTGCCGCTGAGTTCGCTCATGAGCGTCGTGGTCGGGGGCAGGTCGAGGGGGGCCCTGACCTGGATGACGAGGCTGAATCCGTGGTTCGTCACGTCGACGATCTCGGCCCCATGCGTCGAGGCCAGCCAGGTGCGCGTGCTCTCCGTGCCGATCGCGGTCAGCTTGTCGACGGCGAGCGCGATGAGCGAGTTGAGGACGACCGGCACGAGGACGAGCACGACGAGGATCGCGAACGTCACGCGCACCTTCCGTCGCGGCGGCCCGCCCTGCTGCTGGATCGACCTCGTGTAGCCGAGGGTGGTGAAGACGAGGCTCCCGGCGAAGACGAGCGCCAGGAAGTTGGAGAGGAAGAGCACGAGCGCGCCGAACGCCAGGCTCACGCTGCCCTCCGCCAGGCAGATGCCGACGACGCACAGCGGGGGGACGAGCGAGATCGAGATCGCGACTCCCGGCAGGATGGCGGCCACGTCGCGGCGCGCCAGCGCGATCGCGCCGGCGAACCCGGTGGCCAGCGCGCTGAGCAGGTCGACGAGCCGCGGGCTCGTGCGCGAGGCCACCTGCGGGTTGCCGAGCAGGTCGTAGGGGCTCGGCAGCAACAGCGAGAAGAGCGCCCCGACTGCGATGACCAAGAGCCCGCCGAGCACGACGAACCTCACGGCTCCGGTCCGCTCCCGCTTCACCAGGGCCAGTGCGGTCCCCATGATCGGCGTCGAAAGCGGAGCGATGATCATGGCCCCGATGACGGTCGCGGTCGAGTCCGCGATGATCCCGGCGCTCGCGATGCAGGCCGCGAGCAGCAGCATGGTCCAGTACGCCGACCGCTTCGAAAGCAGGTCGCCTTCGTTGAGGTCGAGATCCGAGGTGAGCTCTTCGAACGTCCGGCGCTGGTTGGCCGGGAGCACTCGGGCCCGGATGGCAGTGAGCATGGCGCCAGTGTGTCGGAGGGCTGCGGATGCCAGGAGCCGTTCACGGGACCTAGCACGGGCGCGGCCTACGATCGACCGCATGCCTGACCCGCTCGTGCGTGACGCCACCACCGACGACGCCGCCGCGTGCGCGGCGATCTACGAGCCCTACGTCACCGGGACGACGGTGACCTTCGAGACCGACCCGCCCGATGCCGCCGAGATGCGGCGCCGCATCGCCAAGGCGCAGGCGAGGCACGCCTTCCTCGTCCTGGAGGAGGACAGCGCGGTCGTCGGGTACGCGTATGCCGGCCCGTTCAAGGAGCGGGCCGCCTACCGGTGGTCGTGCGAGGTGTCCGTCTACCTCTCGCCGGACCGGCACGGGCGCGGCGGTGGTCGACGGCTCTACGAGGCGCTGCTCGCGCAGCTCAAGGCGCGCGGCTACCGGATGGCCGCCGCCGGCATGACCCAGCCGAACGAGGCGAGCGCACGGCTGCACGCGGCGATGGGTTTCGAGCCGATCGGGACCTACCGCGGCATCGGCTGGAAGTTCGGTGCCGCGCGAGACGTCACGTGGGTCCAGCGACCCCTGGGCGACCCGGTGACCCCGGGGCAGGACCCACCCGAGCCAACCTGACACTCGCGCAAGTCCGCCGGGGTGGACCTGGTGAGCTCGGGAGGGGCCAGATCACCGCATCAAGTCCGCCGGGGTGGACTTGCGCGAGGTCGGGGGGCCAGATCACCGCATCAAGTCCGCCGGGGTGGACTTGCGCGAGGTCGGGGGGCCAGATCGCCGCGCCAAGTCCGCCGGGGCGGAGCTGGCGCGGCGATCCAGGCGGTCTCAGGGGAGGGTGGGGTAGTCCGTGTAGCCCTCGGCGCCGCCGCCGTAGAAGGTCTGCGGGTTCGGCTCGTTGAGCGGGGCTCCCTCGCGCCAGCGGCGGACGAGGTCCGGGTTGGCGAGGAACTCGCGGCCCACCGCCACGACGTCACCGAGGTCGCGCTCGAGGATGTCCTCGACCTCCGCGAGGTTCGTCACCGACGAGAAGCCGGTGTTGAGGATGATCGGCCCGCCGAAGCGCTTGCGCAGGTCGCGGACGATGTCGGACTCCGGGTCGCCGAGGATGCTGAGGTAGGCGAGCCCGAGCGGCGCGATGCCCTCGACGAGGGACTCGTAGGTGGCCGCGGTGTCGGCCTCGTCCTCCTCGAGCACGCCCTGGATGTTGTGGGCGGGCGAGATGCGGATGCCGACCCGGTCGGCGCCGATCGCCTCGGCCACGGCCTTGGTGATCTCGACGACGAGGCGCGCACGGTTCTCCGGCGAGCCGCCGTAGGCGTCGGTGCGCTGGTTGCTCGACGGCGCGAGGAACTGGTGCGGCAGGTAGCCGTTGGCGGCGTGAACCTCGACGCCGTCGAGCCCGGCCGCGACGGCCTGGCGCGCAGCGTGGACGAACTCCGCCACGAGCGCGGGGATCTCGTCGGTCTCGAGGGCGCGCGGGACGGCATACGCCTGCTGACCCTTCGCGGTCACGATCTCGCCCGGCGCGGCGATGGCGCTCGGGGCGACGCTCTCGAGGCCGCCCTTGTTGTCGGGGTGCGCGATGCGACCGGCGTGCATGAGCTGGACGACGACGTGGCCCCCGCCTGCGTGCACGGCGTCCGCGACGAGGCGCCAGCCGGCGACCTGCTCGTCGGAGTGGATGCCGGGGGTGTCGAGGTAGCCCTGGCCAACGGCGCTCGGCTGGGTGCCCTCGGTGATGAGAAGGCCGGCGCTGGCGCGCTGGCCGTAGTACTCGGCGTTGAGCTCGGTCGGCGCCTGGCCCTCGCCCGCGCGGTTGCGCGTCAGCGGTGCCATGACGAAACGCTGGGGGAGGTCCCAGCGGCCGATGCGGATGCTCTCGAAGGCCGTGGACACAGGCCTGCTCCTCACTGTCGGTGACTCTTGGGTGACTCGTTCGGTGGTGGTTGGCCGCAACCACCCGCAGCGGGTGGAGGTTTCAACTACTTGGGCGACAAGGCGCAGAGCCGGAGGAACATTCCCGTTTGTCCAGGGTTGCCGGGGGTTATCGAGGGGTTGGCGGGGGTATGCCGAAGGGGAGGATGCCGAGGCATCCTCCCCTTCGTACGGGCTCAGTCGCGGAGAACTCCGCGGTCACGCCCCGTGGGTCACGGCGCGTAGATGAAGCTCATGCCCCCGCTGAGGGTGACGGTGCGCGTGTCGTAGTTGTAGGCGCCGGCCGTCGCGTTCATCTCGATGATCGTCACCTGGTTGCCGTTGACGGCCGTGACCCAGCCGACGTGCCCCACGCTGGAGGAGCCGGCGACGCCGGGCTGCATGACGATGATCGAACGCGTCCGCGGCATGCTGCCCACGGTGTAGCCCGCGGACCGGGCGCCAGAGGCCCACGCCATCGCGTTGCCGGTCCAGCCACCGGGGTAGTAGCCCTCGGACTGGTACCACTTGTTGAGCGCGCCCCACGTGCACTGGCCCGGGGTGGCCCAGTTGTGCGACGAGCGCATGCCCGACGAGGCGCCGGGGACGGCGGTGTTGCTGCTCGACTTCGTCGACGAGGTGCTCGTCGTGAGCGTCGTACGGGTCAGGTCGCGCGAGGCGCGTGCGGCAGCGGCCTGGCGGGCGGCGGCAGCGGCCTGGCGAGCGGCCGCAGCCTGGGCGGCAGCAGCCTCACGTGCGGCCTTGACCTGGATGTCCTCGATGACCGTCGGCGCCGTCTTGGCGCCACGCTGGGCAGCGACCTGCTGCGCCGCGGGGGCGTAGCCGATCTTCGACAGCGCGGTCGGTGCGGCCGCAGCAGGCGCGTGGGCCGGGCCGACGGCGGCCGGGGCGGCGACCGTCGACAGGGTGTCGGCGCTGGCCGGGTTGGCGAAAGCGGCGACGAGGCCGCCGGCGGCGGCCACGACGGCTCCGGCCTTCATGGCCGGCTGAGCCGACTCACGAGCGAGGAGCCTGAGTTCGTAAAGGGAGTTGTGACGGCCCGGTGCACGGTGGCGGCCGCGGATGTTCTCTGAGTTCACGCTTGATGCCTCTCCGCGCCTACGAAGTTAGCTGTCGGGTTCGGGCGGAAAGGTGCCCGGGCTGCCTCCACCTCACGATCAGGTCGTGCGGCGGTGCGGTCTTCACCCCAAGGACATCCGAAATCGTTGCGTCGGACGTCCGGAGAAACGTGTGGTTCCTCCGCTCCTGTCACAAGGTTTGATCTCCCTCGCCAGGCGGTGACAGGACTAGGCGGTCCACCTCGCGAGAGCCCGACCTGGTGGCCGGGCTCCCGGAAGACTAAACGAGTCGACTGGCAAATGTCACGCCACGGTAACGACGCGGCGCCGGAGAGATCCTTGAATGTCCTCTTTGCAGGTCTTTGCCGCGGCTTTACCCGTCGCTGAATGAGACGTAGGTCACATGTAAACAGGCAACGGGGCGAGGGCCCACTGATACGTCGCTCCGTCCCCGTCCGGCGCATGCCGCCAGATAGGACGTGGCTCTCAGGTGACGGTGGAGAGGTGGCCGAAGACGACGACGTTGTCGCGGTACTCGTTGCGGCTGTCGGTCGGTCCGCCGCAGGTCACGAGACGGATCTCGGCCCGGGTGAAGTCGCCCTTGTAGACGAGCTCGGTCGGGAACTGCGTCTTCTTGAAGGCTGCGACCCGGTCGACCGTGAAGGTCAGGTGCGAGCCGTCGCGGCGGGAGACCTTGACGACGTCGCCCGCCTTGACCCGGCTCAGCTCGTAGAAGATGCCCGGCACCCCCGAAGGCGTGTCGACATGGGCGGCCAGGACGGCGGGTCCGAGCTGGCCCGGGGTGGGCCCGGCGCCGTAGAGCCCGACCTCCTGTGCCGTTCCCGGGACGGAGATCGTCCCGTCCCTCTGGATGCCGAGCGGCACGAAGTGTGTCGAACGCACGCCGATCGACGGGATCTCGATCCCGGTCGGCTCGGAGGCCTCGAGGAAGTTCCCGATGCCGCTGGCCCCACCCCTCGCGGGCGATGACGTACCAGGCACCGAGCGGGGTGCCGCTGGCGCGCCCGGCCCACCGGAACCGGGGGTCGCCGTTGGACCCGCGTCGATGGGGGCGGGAGGTGCGGATGCCGTGGGCACCGCGCTCCTCGCTCCCACCGCTGCGGGCTGCGGCCGACCAGGCGTTCCCCGGAGACCGAGCGTGAGCGCGACGATCCCGACGACGAGCAGGACGGCGGTGACGGCGAGGGCCGCCGCGGCACCGTGGGTGATCCGGTTGGTGATCCGGCCGGTGACGCGGCGACCGCTCGACGACGGCCGCTCGGGCTGGTCAGGCATCGAGCCGGCCCGGTCGCTCAGGCGCGCGTCCGCGCGCGACGGGCGGCGAAGACGCCGGTCCCGGCGGCCGCGAGCAGGGCTGCGCCACCCACGAGCATGAGCGCCTCGTTCTGGCCACCGCTCGTCATGCCGACGCTGTTCATGCCGACGCTGTTCATGCCGCCGCTCTTGAGACCGTCAGCGGCGAGGCCGCCGCCGGTGTGCATGCCGCCCGCGGGCGCGACGCGCAGCGCGCCACACAGGGCCGGGTCGGTGGCCTCGGTGGGGAGCGAGGGCATGAGGTCGCTCTTCGTGTCGCCGGAGTACTTGCCGTCCTTGTTGTAGTCGACGCCGTGGATGACGACGACGGACTCTCCGGCGGAGATCGCCTGGGCGACGTCGCTCGAGACCGCGATGCTCCCACGCTGGTAGGTCAGCTTGCCGCCAGGTGCGGTGTCGAAGCGGTCGATGGCGAGACCCGACTTCGGGCTCGTGTCGCCGGTCTTCGTCAGCGAGACGACGATGTCGCCGTAGGCGGGGCCGCCCTCGGTCGTGTTGAGGTGGCCGTCGCCGTTCTTGTCGTCGGACAGGCCGGGGCACTCGTGACGGGCTGCAGCGGCGAAGTGGATGTGCGCGGCGTGCGGGCTGTCGGCGAGCAGGCCGTTGGCGGCCATCGTCACGGTGATCTGGTTGCCCTTGACCTCGACCATGGCCGTGCCGCTTCCGTTGACGCCACTGCCGGCGACGGGCTTGAGGTTGGCGCTGACGAAGCCGTCGGCCGCGAAGGCAGGGCCGACGCTGAGGGCCAGGGCTGCGGCTGCGACGAAGCTCGCGCCGGCGATCCGAGTGGTGGTGGTGCGCATCTGTTTCCTCCTTGACGAGGAGATGAACCGTCCATTCCTGCTCTGCTTCAGACGGGGGTCGTCGTCGACCGTCTCCGCGCAGGGGTTCGCCACGGCAGGTCTGACTGGATTGGCGTTCCACCGAAATGTTTCGGCGCCGGGGCTCAGCTGTCGGACTGCTCCGACGCGGCAGCGCGACGCTTGAGGCACAACGCGGTGATCTCGGCGATCAGCTCGAGGGGCACCGGACGGTTGATCGGGAATCGCACGGTGTCCTTGGCACGTCGGTAGGGGCCGATGGCCTCCTCGAAGGCCGCGTCACCCGTCGGGACGGGGTAGAGCCCGACGTGGTTCTTCCAGCCGGCGTAGTAGACGAGCGGCTTGCCGTCGACGGTGAAGGTCGCCATCCCGTAGCTGATCTTCTCGCCCGCGTGCGGAGCCGCTTCACGAATGGCGCAGCGAACCCCCTCAAGCTGGGTCCGCGTCTCCTCGGGGTAGGAGGCGATGTAGTCATCGACGGACGCAAATCTCGGGGCCAATCCTGGTCCTCACCTAGTTCCGGACCGGTCTTGGAGGGGTCTAATCCGACTGTATTGGGCCAATGGGACGACCGCAAAAGCAAAGGGCACCAGACGAGTGAACGGTGAGACGACGACGAAATGTGCGGTGACTCGCCAGTCCCAGACATCCCCCAGACGCCCCTCGGACGAGCCTCAGAAATCCTCAGACGTCGACCCACTCCTCGCCGGCCAGGACGCGGCCGACGACACCACCCCGCCGGCGCCCGAGCAGGGTCGCGGTGGTGAAGTCGGCGGCCAGCCCGTCGAAGACGTCGTGGCGGCGCAGCATCGCGTGCTTGCCGCCCTCGACGGTGACGTAGCCGACCCGCTCGGCGGTCCGCGCGAGATCGCGTGCCACGGAGGCCGAGTTCGTCGGGCGGGCGACGCGGTCGTGGTCGCCGTGGACGACGAGGACCCGGCGGCCGGTGAGATCGAGGCGTCCCTCGGTCGGGTAGACCCACGGGTTCAGCGCGACGGCGCTGCGCACGCGCCGCTCCCCGGCGGCGAGCAGGGCCGCGCGTCCGCCGAGCGAGTGCCCGACGAGTCCGACCGGCAGGTCGGGTCCGAAACGGTCCGCGACCTGCTGCAGCGCCCAGCGAACGTCGTCGACGGGAGTGTGGTGCGCGTCCCAGCCGCGCGTCGAGTTGAGCAGCCGCAGGACGGCGAGCTCGCCCTTCGCGGCGCGGGCGATCCGGCTGGCGATCGGCACCATCCGCAGGACCGACAGCTGGGTCGGGCTCACCCGCATCGGGCGGCGGCGCGCCGCTCCGCCGTGGAGCACGAGCGCGATGCCGCGCGGCGCGCTCGGCGCCGCCGTGTCGATGAGCCGCGCGTGCGTCACGTTCCGCTCCGTCCTCCGGGGTGCGATGGGGTATGCCGTGTGCTGGGGTTCGTGGGTCACGTGCGGGGTTCGGAGACCGCGCGTCCACGGCTGGGTGCGCTCACGGCATACCCGATCGGTGTCGCCGGCAGGCGGCTGTCGAGGGTTGCTCAGGGGTTAGCTCAGGGGTTAGCTCAGGGGCTTGCTGACGGGCCAGCTCAGGGGCGCAGGAGCACCTTGATGGCGCGACGCTCGTCCATGGCGCGGTAGCCCTCGGCCACCTGGTCGAGGGGCAGCGTCAGGTCGAAGACCTTGCCGGGGTCGATGCGCCCGTCGAGGACGCGCTCGAGCAGGTCGGGCAGGTAGGTGCGGACGGGCGCCATACCGCCGGCGAGGCCGACGTTGCGGACGAACATCTGGCGTACGGGCAGCTCGACGCCGTGCGGGGCGCCGACGAAACCGACGGTCGAGCCGGGTCGGCCGATGCGGAAGGCGGTCTTCATCGACTGGTCGGTCCCGACGCACTCGAGCACGGAGTCGGCCCCGACCCCGTCCGTGAGCTCGAGGACGGCCTCGACCCCGGCGTCGTCGCGCTCGGCGATGACGTGCGTCGCGCCGAAGTCGCGAGCCAGCGCCTGGCGCGGCTCGTGGCGCGACATCGCGACGATGCGCTCGGCGCCGAGCTCCTTGGCGGCGATGACGCCACAGAGGCCGACGGCGCCGTCACCGATGACGACGGCGGTGCCGCCGGGGCGCACGCGCGAGGAGACGGCGGCGTGCCAGCCGGTCGCCATGACGTCGGCGAGGGTCAGCAGCGACGGGAGGAGGGCGTCGTCGGGCGCGCCGTCGGTCTTGACGAGGCTGCCGTCCGCCTGGTTGACGCGGACGAGCTCGGCCTGGCCGCTCTCGGTCCAACCCTGGTGGTCGCAGACGGACGTCATGCCGGCGCGGCAGTGCGGGCACGTGTTGTCGCAGTGGACGAACGGGATGACGACGAAGTCACCCTTCTTGATGTCGCGCACGTCGCCGCCGATCTCCTCGACGACGCCCACGGCCTCGTGGCCGATCGTCGAGCCGGGCGTGATCGGGTTGGCGCCGCGGTAGGGCCAGAGGTCCGAGCCGCAGATGCAGCCGGCCACGACGCGCACGATGGCGTCGGTGGGCTCCTCGATGGTCGGGTCGGGGACGTCGGTCAGGCGGATGTCGCCGGGGGCATGGATCGTCGTCGCGCGCATGGCGCCCATCCTTGTCCCGATCGGGACTCCGACTCAAACCCTCAGCCGCGGGAGCGCAGGCGCAGGTTGGGCAGGCCGGGGGCGGGGAGGGTGTGGTCCCAGGCGTCCGGGAAGGTGCCGTAGGCCTCGGAGCCGCCCGTCTCGCACGCCTGCTGCCACGCCTCGCGGAAGCCGACGACCTCGTCGTGGCTGCGGCCGATGAAGTTCCACCACATGACGATCTGCTCACCGAACGGCGCTCCGCCGAGGACGAGGAAGCGCGCCGGCTCGTCGGGGCCGGCCTCGACGGTGATCCGCCGGATGCCGCTGGCATGGAAGACGATCTCGCCCGGCTTGGCCGTCGCCTCGCCGACCGTGAGCAGCCCGGTGTCGCAGAGCAGCCCGTGCTCGTGCGCCGGATCGACCTCGAAGGTCAGCGTGGCCCCGGCGTCCAGCGTCACCTCGGCACCGACGAGGTCGGAGAACATCGTCACCGGCGAGGTCTGGCCGAAGAGCGTGCCGAGGAAGACGAGGACGCGGGCACCGTCGACCTCGGACACCGGCGGTGCGTAGTGCTCGAAGCCCGGGGCGGTGAACCGGTCGGCGTCGGGCAGCGCGACCCAGAGCTGTGCGCCGTGGAGGACCGTCGTCCCGGGCGTCGAGTACTCCGAGTGGGCGATACCGGACCCGGCGGTCATGATGTTGAGCTCGCCGGGGCGGACGAACGCGTGCACGCCCGTGGTGTCACGGTGCTCGACCTCGCCGGTGAAGAGCCATGAGACCGTCTGCAGGCCGGTGTGCGGGTGGCCGGGCACGACCATGCCGCCGGTCTGGGAGACGTCGTCGGGTCCGTAGTGGTCGACGAAGCACCACGCGCCGATCAGGGAGCGCTCCCGCTGGGGAAGGCTGCGGCGGACCGGCATGGCGCGCGGACCGCCGAGCGGCACCTCCCGGAAGGGCAGCACGACGGCGGTGGCAGGGCCCGAGCCGTCGGCGCCGCAGACGACCTCGGTGGGGTGCCGCTCTGGATTGCTCACTCGATCAGGCTAGGCCGCGCTCGCGGATCGGCGCTCGCAGATCAGGTTGGTACCTTCGCCGCATGACCGACCCCACCGCCACCGCTCCCGCCACCGAACGCTGGTCGGCGTGGCGAGTCGTCTGGTGGTTCGGCTTCGTCAGCCTGGCTGCCGACATGGTCTACGAGGGCGCGCGCTCGATGTACGGGCCGCTGCTGGCCTCCCTCGGGGCGACCGCGCTCGTCGTGGGCCTCGTGACCGGGGCCGGCGAGGCGATGGCTCTCGTGCTGCGCCTGGTCTTCGGGCCGCTCGCCGACCGGACCGGGCGCTACTGGGGCCTGACGATGGCCGGCTACGGCCTCACCGCCGTCTGCGTGCCGCTGCTCGCCGTGACCCCGTTCGTCGGCGGTGCGGGCCTCGTGCTGGCCTCCGTCCTCATCCTCCTCGAGCGCTCGGGCAAGGCGGTCCGCAGCCCGTCGAAGTCGGCGCTCCTGGCCCACGTCGCGTCGGCGGTCGGTCGCGGTCGTGGCTTCGGCGTGCACAAGGCGCTCGACCAGGTCGGGGCCTTCGCCGGGCCGCTGCTCGTCGCCGGAGTCATCGCGGCGACGGGCGCCATCTGGCCGAGCATGGCGGTCCTCGCCATCCCGGGAGCGGTGGCCATGCTGCTGCTGGTCGTGATCCGCTCCCGCGTGCCCGACCCGTCCGTCTACGACACCGAGACGGGAGTGTCGGACAGTCCTGCGGCACAGCCGGTTCCGGCCGGCCGGGGGCTGCGCGGGTGGTTCGCCGACGCTGTCGGTTCGGGGCTGCCGGGCGAGTTCTTCGGCTACGCGCTCGCGGCCGGCCTCATGACCGGTGGGCTCGTCACCTTCGGGATCATCGGCTACCACCTCACCGTGGAGGGGCTCGTCCCCGTCGCGACCGTCCCCGTCGTGTATGCCGGCGCGATGGCCGTCGAGGCGCTCGCCGCCCTCGGGGTCGGGCTCGTCTACGACCGCCGCGGCGGCGCCGTGCTGTATGCCGTGCCGGTGCTCGTCGCGCTCGTGCCCCCGCTCGCCCTGTCGGGCTCGGTCGTCCTGTCGCTCGTCGGGGTCGCCGTCTGGGGCCTGGCCTACGGCGTGCAGGACTCGACGGTCAAGGCGCTCGTCGCGGAGGTCGTGGAGGCGCCGAAGCGGGCGACGGCATACGGCGTCTTCGCGGGGGTGCAGGGTGCGTTCGCGATCGTCGGCGGCCTCGTGGCCGGGTGGCTGTACGACCGGTCGGTGCCGGCGCTCGTCGTCGTCGTGGCGGTGAGCCAGCTCGTCGCGCTCGTCCTCCTGGCGCGCACCGTCCGCTCCGTGCGCCACCTCCCCCGCCCCGCCTGACCCACCCAACCCCCTGACCCACCTGACCCACCTGACCCCTGAACCGCAAACCCCGATCGAAAGAGCGATCCGACCGGACGGATCGCTCTTTCGATTGAGGGTGGGGGGTTTTGGGGTCTTGGTGGTGCTGGGTCAGTCGCCCTGGAGTGACGAGGGCAGGTCAGGCGGGCTCGGCCTGCCGGGTCAACGGCCCGAGCGCGATGAGGAGAAGCAGCGAGCCGAGCGGCCCGAGCCCCCACGGGAGGAGCAGCACTGCACCGGCCAGGCCGGCGAGCGCGAGCGAGCCAGCCGGCAGTCGCCCCTCGAGGGTCAGGGCGATGAGCGCGATCGCGAGAGCCACGCCGGTGAGTACGGCGCCGCCCGAGGACAGCGCCGAGGGGATCGTGTCGCCGAGCAGGCCGGCGAGGTGTCCGAGCCAGACGGCGCCCGTGGCGCCGGCGCCGAACGCGGCCAGCAGGACCGTCGGTGTCGCGAGCGGCAGGTGACGCAGGCGCGCGCAGAGTCCGGCCGTGAGCCAGGCGAACCCGCCGACGGACAGGACGAGGAGCGCACCCGCCGTGACGGACAGCGCACTCTGGTCACGGGCAGCGGCCAGGCCGCCCAGACCACCCAGGCCGCCCAGACCACCGAGGGGGCTGGTGTCGTCGAGCGTGTCGAGACCATCGACCCAGGCGACGATCCCGTGGGCGAAGAGCAGGAGCGGCGCGAGCAGCGCCAGGAGCGGAAGATGGTCCGCGGTCGTATGCGTGGTCGCCCGGCCCGGCGCCCGCGTGCTCGTGGAGGGCGCGAGGCTGGCGGGGCCGGCCGGGTCGAGCGTGCTCGTCGTCATGCCTCCAGCGTGACGGTGAGTGCGGACGGTGCCCATCGGGGTCGACCCCGAGACGCCCCCGAGCGTCCCCTGAGCGAAGCGCGCCGGAGGAAGCGAGCTTTTGCTCCATTTCAGAGACTTTGACCGTTTTTGGTCGTAACGTGCCGCTGAGGGGGCCGAGGTCTGGTTCCCGTCCGACTCTGATCAAAGGGGTAGAGATGTCGGTGCGCTTCAACGCTCCTCCGGGATGGCCGGTTCCGTTGCCGTCCTGGGCTCCGGGTGACGACTGGATGCCGGACCCGAGCTGGCCGGCCCCGGCGCAGGGGTGGACGTTCTGGGTCGTCGTCGAAGAGCAGGCCGTGCCGGATCTCGGCGAGGCCGACAGCGCCTACGGCACCGATCGCGAGAGCTGGCTCGCGAGCCTGCGCGTCCAGGGCTCGGGCGACGCACTGGAGGTGTCAATGTCCGGCGGCGCTCCCGAGCCGCCCCTGTCCCAGGCCCTGCTGTCTCAAGGAGATCCGGACGGCTCCTGGCAGCGGGACCTGCTGCCGGCACCGGCCGGGCTGGACCTCTGAGATGGACGTCCTGCTCAGGGTCGCACCCGAGGTGCGGCTCAGCTCCTCCACGTCCGGACTGCGTGCCTCTCTCGAGGGCAAGGGGACCAGACGCGAGACCGGAGTCGGGTCGCGCCCTGCCTCTGGCGAATCCGGCCACACCGCTGGCGAGCACCTGACCCTGACCGATCTCGAGGCTCGCGCCCGACAGGCCCAGGAGTCCGGCGACCTCCCTGCGCTCCGCTCGATCGAGGAGACGCTTCGCTCGCTCCACCTGGAGAACCACCCGCTGCGTCGCCGACCCGAGCCGCCGGACGCCGGCGGGCTCCCCGCCAAGGAACGGGCCATGCTCCAGCGCGCCGCGTTCCAGGCGGCGCTGCCCCGGGTGTCGGTGTTCAAGCGAGCGGCGCGCAATCAGGCCCGTGCCGTCGCCGAGACCGAGGCCGACAACTTCGCCCGCGCCCTCGACGTGGCGCAGGTCGTCATCGCCCAGCACCGGGCTGCCACGGTGGACGACCAGTGGAGCGCCCTCGCCGAGCACGACCACTGCGCGGTCATCGCCGAGCTCGACGCCGAGTTCGCCGCCGCCGGGTGCGGCTGCACCTGCATCGACGCCGGGTGGGACGCCGAGACGTCGCGGGGTTACGTCACCGTCGTGACCCGCTATCCCGACATCGACATCGTCGCCGAGCGTGGGCCCGGCTTCTCGTCGAGCGGCCGTCCGATGCTGCGCCGCCGCACCCGGGCCGAGCGCAACTCGCGCTACCTCAGTGGCCTCGCGTCGTTCGCCCTCGCTGCCGCCCGCCGGTCGATCAGCGTCGCCGTCGCGGCCGACGACGTCCACCTCGTCGTCGTGCGTCGGAGCGGTGAGGGTCTGGAGCCGATCTACGTCGGCAGCCTGAGCCGCGAAGCCATCACCCTGCGGCCTGCGCTCGCAGACCCGGTGCCGCTCCTGCTCGGGTCAGCGGTGCGTCCGCTGCAGTTCGACGGCCCCGCCCACGACCTCGTGGCCGTCACCCCGCATGACGACACCACCGACATCGTCCGACGGTGCGTTGCTGCGCTCGACGCCGAAGCCCTTGACGTTCGAGCCCTTGACGTTCAAGCCCTTGACGTTCAAGCCCTTGACGTTCAAGCCCTTGACGTTCAAGCCCTTGACGTTCAAGCCCTTGACGTTCAAGCCCTCGACGCCGAGGCCCTCGACGCCGAGGCCCTCGAGAGCGATGTCATCGCTGGCGAGGACTTCGAGCACTGGGAGGCCCACGGCATACGTCCTCGTCGGCTGCAGAGGGACTAGGTGTACCCGGTCACGACGTTGGTGACAGACGGCTGATCGGGGGGAGGCCTTTCAGGGCGGTGTGGCGTCGTCGAGTGTTGTACTCATGCAGCCAGGGTGCAAGGGCGGAGGCTCGCTCGTCGTTGCTGGTGAAGACCTGGCGGTAGGCCC